>NZ_JAXCHT010000003.1:0-242652 GCF_035984655.1 Actimicrobium sp. GrIS 1.19
TCGATCACTTCCATCAACCTCGCCCACGGAACGACCTGGTCCATCTTCCCCAGGAATATCTCGCGCCGCGTACGCTTTTTCTTCTTGTCGTACTCCGCTTGGGCGAAACTGACTTGGCTCGGCGACGTTGGCTTCATCTTGGGGGAAGTGTTGATGGCTATCTTGCTATAACGGTTATGCTTCGAAATAAGTTGGCCGGTATTGACGAATAAATCCGCGTTTCCCTAACTTTCTTAAATGTCACCTTGATGACCGTCCTGTAGTCCGATCGGATACGCTGCGCGCCAGCCGTCGGTCAGCCATTCGTCCGCAAATCGTGCTAGAACCCGCTGAAGGGCGCGCCGCAAAACCCGCCGCAGCGCAAGGGAGATGCTGGTTTTCAGCTGCGCCAAAACACTTTTGGTGTATCCTCACCGGCATCGAAACAACGTCGCGCCTTCCGCCGACCGCACAATGCAAGATCACCCTACTGGCGCTAAACTCCCCGACGCCAAGCCCCATCGTTCGTTATTTGAACGACTTACCGCACTGATTTCGCCGGAACCGGAAAACCGTGCCGAGCTGCTTGAAATTCTGCAGGATGCCCACGAACGCAATCTGATCGATGCGGATGCGCTGTCGATGATCGAAGGCGTGTTTCAGGTTTCCGACCTGTCGGCGCGCGACATCATGATCCCGCGCTCGCAGATGGACATGGTCGATATCGCCAAGCCGATCGAGGAATGGCTGCCGATGGTGCTGGATACGGCGCACTCG
Organism: Actimicrobium sp. GrIS 1.19; assembly: GCF_035984655.1. NCBI lineage: Bacteria > Pseudomonadati > Pseudomonadota > Betaproteobacteria > Burkholderiales > Oxalobacteraceae > Actimicrobium > Actimicrobium sp. GrIS 1.19. The sequence goes on from NZ_JAXCHT010000003.1 coordinate 757, forward strand.
CGCTTTCCCGCCGTCGAAGGCGAACGCGACAAGGTGGTCGGCATCCTGCTGGCCAAGGACCTGCTGCGCTACTACGCGGAAGAGTCCTTCGATGTGCGCCACATGCTGCGCCCCGCCATCTTCATTCCCGAATCCAAACGCCTCAATGTGCTGCTGCGCGATTTCCGCGCCAACCGCAATCACATGGCGATCGTGGTCGATGAATACGGTGGCGTGGCCGGGCTGATCACCATCGAAGACGTGCTGGAGCAAATCGTTGGCGATATCGAGGACGAATACGATTTCGACGAAGAAGAAGACAATATCCTGGCCATCAAGGACGGCGTCCACGGCGCCAAATGGCGCGTCAAGGCGTTGACCGAGATCGCGCAGTTCAACGAGGAACTGGGCGTGTCGCTCTCGGATGAAGGCGTCGACACCATCGGCGGCCTGGTCGCCAACCATCTGTCGCGCGTGCCACGCAAGGGCGATGTGTTCGACATTGGCCCGTTGCGCTTTGAGGTGCTGCGCGCCGACGCCCGCCAGGTGCATGTCCTGCTGGTTGAAAAATTCACCGAGCTCGCGGTAGACGACCTTGTTTGACCGCCGTGCCGGCATCGCCCTGGCATTCTGCGCCGGCGCGATCAACGTGCTGGCCTTCGCGCCGTTCGGCTGGTGGCCGCTGCAAATCCTCAGTCTGACATTCCTGTTCTGGCAGTTGCAGCGCACCGCCAGCGTGCGCCGCAGCGCCCTGCTGGGCTGGATGTATGGCTTCGGCTGGATGCTGTTCGGCACCAGCTGGATTTACATCAGCCTGCACGACTACGGCGACCTGCCGGCATGGATGACCATCATTGCGGTATCAGGACTGGCGCTGTTTCTGGGCTGCCTGTTTGCCGCGATGGGCGCCATCGCAGCCCGCCTGCGTCAGCGCTGGCACAGCAGCGAGATCGTGTTTTTGCTGGTGTTGCTACCGGCGCTGTTCCTGCTGGCCGAATGGACCCGCTCCTGGATCTTTACCGGTTTCCCGTGGCTGTCGGCCGGCTATGCACACAACGTCGGGCCGCTGGCAGGGTTCGCGCCGCTGATCGGCGTGTATGGCATCGGCCTGCTCAGCGCAATCATTGCCGGGGTGCTGGTCCTGTTGCCGCAGCGTCGTGTGCTGGCGCTGCTGCCGGCACTGCTGTTCATTGGCGGCGCGGTACTGCAACAGGTCAGCTGGACCACCCCGCACGGCAATCCCATCACAGTCCGTCTGCTGCAAGCCAATGTGCCGCAGGAAATGAAATTCGATCCGGCCCGCGTGCCCGACACGCTGCAGCTCTATCACGCCATGATCACCGCCGCGCCGGCCGACCTGATTGTGACGCCGGAAACCGCGGTGCCGGTATTTCTGGGCCAGCTGCCGCCCGATTATCTGCCGCTGCTGGCCGACTTCGGCCACGCCACGCACAGCGAGTTGCTGCTGGGTGCGCCGCTGGCGGATTCACCCACCCATTACACCAACAGCGTGGTCGGGCTGGGCGGCCAGACGTATCGCTACGACAAGCATCATCTGGTGCCCTTCGGTGAATTCATCCCGTTCGGCTTTCGCTGGTTCATCGACATGATGCAGATGCCGCTGGGTGACTTCAGCCGCGGCGCGGCGCTGCAACTGCCGCTGGCAGTGAAGGATCAACAGGTGCTGCCGAACATCTGCTACGAGGATCTGTTCGGCGAAGAGATCGCCGACCAGCTGGCCGGCGCGGCGGCGGGCACCACCATGCTGCTCAACGTCTCGAACATCGCCTGGTTCGGCAACTCGATCGCGCTGCCCCAGCATCTGCAGATTTCACAGATGCGCGCACTGGAGACCGGCCGCCCAATGCTGCGCGCCACCAATACGGGCATGACTGCCGTGATTGATCAGAAGGGCCATGTGCAGAGCCAGCTCAAGCCGCTGACCAACGGCGTGCTGAGCGCGTCCGTACAGGGCTATGCCGGCAACACACCATACATCGTGCTCGGCAATCGTCCAGTGCTGGCGAGCAGCCTGCTGATGCTGCTGGCCAGCTACGTGCTGCGACGCAAAAAGCTCGCCACGCGTGAGCCTTTGCCACCGAAAACCCGCTAAAATCCTTGTCTTTGCTCCAACCTTGCTGACTTCACTGGCAAGAGAACCTTCATCTGCACCCCGGATCGCCATGCTCACATTCCAGCAAGTCATTCTCAAACTGCAGCAATACTGGGACGCCCAGGGCTGCGCACTGCTGCAGCCGTACGACATGGAAGTCGGCGCCGGCACCTCGCACACCGCGACCTTCCTGCGCGCGATCGGGCCGGAGCCATGGCGTGCTGCCTATGTGCAGCCATCACGCCGCCCCAAGGACGGCCGCTATGGCAACAACCCGAACCGGATGCAGCACTATTACCAGTTCCAGGTCGTGCTCAAGCCGGCGCCGGAAAACATCCTGGACCTGTATCTCGGCTCGCTCGAAGCGCTCGGACTGGATCTGAAAAAGAACGACGTGCGCTTTGTCGAAGACGACTGGGAAAACCCGACCCTGGGCGCCTGGGGCCTGGGCTGGGAAGTCTGGCTCAACGGCATGGAAGTGACCCAGTTCACGTACTTTCAGCAAGTTGGCGGAATCGACTGCAAGCCGGTGCTGGGCGAGATCACCTATGGCATCGAGCGGCTGGCGATGTATCTGCAGGGCGTCGACAATGTCTACAACCTGATCTGGACCGAGCGCCGCGACGGCGCCACGCGCGACCTGACCTATGGCGACGTGTTCCATCAGAATGAAGTCGAGCAGTCGACCTACAACTTCGAGCACGCCAATACCGAATTCCTGTTTTCGCTGTTCACCAATTACGAGTCCGAAGCCAAGCGGCTGATGGCGCTGGCGCTGACCTTGCCGGCCTACGAAATGATCCTGAAGGCGGCGCACAGCTTCAACATGCTCGATGCGCGCGGGGCCATTTCCGTGACCGAACGGGCCGCCTACATCGGCCGCATCCGCAACCTCTCGCGCGCCGTCGCACAAGCCTATCTGGAGTCGCGCGAGAAGCTCGGCTTTCCGATGTGCGAGCCCGTCGCCCAGATCGCCTGACCGACCACCCCATTCATTTTCGCCGCCGCATCCGGGCGGCCTCGCATCGGAAACCCGCCCCACCATGAATCAAACGCTACTGGTCGAACTGCTTACCGAAGAACTGCCGCCAAAGGCCCTGGCCAAACTGGGCGAGGCCTTCGCCAACGGGGTCGTCAATGGCTTGAAGGCGCGCGATTTCCTCGGCGCCGAGGCACAGGCAACCACCTTTGCCACACCGCGCCGGCTGGCCGTGACGATTACCGATGTGCGCGCGATGTCGCCGGTCAAGACCATGCGCGACAAGGTGCTGCCGGTGTCGGTCGCGCTCGATGCTGCCGGCAATCCGACCCCGCCCCTGCTGAAGAAACTCGCCGCCATGGCGGCCAACCTGAGCGGTCCGGCGCCGACACTGGCCGATCTGGAACGCGCCGCCGACGGCAAGGCCGACAGCTTCTTCTACAGCTACAGCGCCCCTGGCGCAGCCCTGCGCGACGGCCTGCAAACCGTGCTCGACGAAGCCGTCGCCAAACTGCCGATTCCGAAACTGATGAGCTACCAGCGGCCCGATGGCAGCACGGTGCAATTCGTGCGTCCGGTGCACAAGCTGATCGCGCTGTTTGGCGAGGAAGTGCTGCCGCTGACATTGCTGGGCTTGACAGCCGATCGCGTCACGCTGGGCCACCGCTTCCTGTCCGACGGCGCGTTGCGCATTGCCAGCGCCGACAGCTATGCCACCACGCTCGCCGATGCCGGCCGTGTCATCGCCAATCCGCAGCAACGCAAGGAAACCATTCGCACGGCATTGCTGGCAGCCGCCGGCGACGACCAGGTGCTGATGCCGGAAGCGCTGCTCGATGAAGTCAGCGCGCTGGTCGAATGGCCGCAAGTGTATGTCTGCCATTTCGAACCTGAATTCCTGGCGGTGCCGCAGGAATGCCTGATCCTGACGATGCAGACCAACCAGAAATACTTTGCCCTGACCGATGCCGGCGGCAAGCTGCGTTCGCGCTTCCTGATTGTCTCCAACATCGCCACCGACGATCCGCAGCACATCATCGGCGGCAACGAACGCGTGGTGCGGCCACGGCTGTCGGACGCCAAGTTCTTTTTCGAGCAGGACCAGAAAAAGACCCTCGCCGAGCGGCTGCCTGCGCTGGCCGGCATCGTGTATCACAACAAGCTCGGCACCCAGGCGCAACGCACCGAACGCGTGGCGGCGCTGGCCGGCATGATTGCCGCGGCGCTCGGCGGCGATGTCGACCTCGCCACCCGCGGCGCGCTGCTGGCCAAGACCGATCTGGTCACCGACATGGTGGGCGAATTCCCCGAGCTGCAAGGCATCATGGGCACGTATTACGCCCGCCACGATGGCGAACCGGAGGAAGTCGCGCTGGCGATCTCGGAGCATTACCAGCCGCGCTTCGCCGGCGACGCGTTGCCGACCAGCGCCACCGGCACCGCCGTCGCGCTGGCCGACAAGCTCGAGACGCTGATCGGCATCTGGGGCATCGGCCTGCAGCCGACCGGCGACAAGGACCCGTTCGCGTTGCGCCGCCACGCCCTCGGCGTGTTGCGCATGCTGATCGAGAAGCGTCTGCCGCTGTCGCTGGCAATGCTGGTCGATACCACCGCCGGGCTGTTCGCCAGCAATGCCGCCTTCCAGCATCCCGGCAGCGCCCTGCCCGCCTTCCTGTATGACCGTTTGCGTGGCCTGCTGCGCGAACGCGGTTTCACCCCGAACGAGATCGAGGCGGTGGTGGCGCAGCAACCCGACGTGCTCGACAACCTGGTCGACCGGCTCGATGCCGTGAAAGCCTTCGCCGCCCTGCCCGAAGCGGAGTCGCTTGCCGGCGCCAACAAACGCATTACCAACATCCTGAAAAAGACCGACGGCACGCCGGGCGCGGTGCGCGCCGATCTGCTGCAGGAGCCCGCCGAGCGGGTGCTGCATGCAGCCATGCAGCTGGCGCAACCGCAGCTCGACGCTGCCTTTGCCGCGGCCGATTTCAGCAGCGCGCTCAAGTCGCTGGCGCAGTTGCGCAACAACGTCGATGCGTTCTTCAATGACGTGATGGTGATGGCCGAAGACCCGGCGCTGCGCGCCAACCGCATCGCCCTGTTGTCGCAGTTGCACGCCATGATGAACCGGGTCGCCGATATTTCCACGCTGGCGACCTGAACGTCACGTCACCTCCCGCCGCCATGAAACTGATCATCCTTGACCGCGACGGTGTCATCAACCAGGACTCCGACGCGTTCATCAAATCACCGGCCGAATGGATTGCCATTCCCGGTTCACTGGAAGCCATCGCCCGGCTCAACCAGGCCAACTACCGCGTGGTAGTGGCAACCAACCAGTCGGGGATCGCGCGCGGCCTGTTCACCATGCCGACGCTCAACGCAATCCATCAAAAAATGCATGCAGCCGCGCATCAGGTCGGCGCGGATATCGATGCGGTGTTTTTCTGTCCGCATTGCGTCGACGACCACTGCGACTGCCGCAAGCCCAAGCCGGGGATGATGCGCGACATCAGCCAGCGCTTCGAACTCAACCTCAAGGGCGTGCCGACCGTGGGCGATTCCCTGCGCGACCTGCAGGCCGGGTTTGTCGCCGGTTGCGTACCGTTTCTGGTCCGCACCGGCAAGGGCGCCAAGACCGAGGCCAAGGGTGGCCTGCCGCCCGGCACGCGCGTGTTCGCCGACCTGGCCGCTGCGGTCGACCATATTCTCACTACTGCCTGACCGTTTTTTCACCTTTTATCCGGAGTACCGATGTCACGTTTCATCCTGCTGTTGCGTTCGCTGCTGTTCCTGCTGGTGATGATTGCCGTGACCATCCCGTGGGCCTGCATCTGCTTCATCGCGTTGCCGTTGCCGTACCGCGCGCGCTACTTCATCACCTCGCGCTGGAACGTGTTCATGATCTGGCTGGCCAAGGTGCTGTGCGGGATCCGCTACCAGGTGCGCGGCATGGAAAATCTGCCGGATGCGCCGGTGATCCTGCTGTGCAAGCATCAGTCCGCCTGGGAGACCATTTTCCTGTTGTGCGAAATGCCGCGCCCGCTAATCTTCGTGCTGAAGAAGGAACTGTTGTATGTGCCGTTCTTTGGCTGGGCGCTGGGCTTGCTGCGCATGATTCCGATTGATCGCAGCAAGGGCCGCGACGCCTTTGCCCAGGTCGTGGTGCACGGCCGCAAGCGACTGGCCGACGGCCAGTGGGTCATCATGTTCCCGGAAGGCACGCGCACCAGTGTTGGCAGCCAGGGCAAGTACAAGGTCGGCGGCGCACGCCTCGCCGTCGAGACCAACACGCTGGTGGTGCCGATTGCAGTCAATTCCGGCGAGTGCTGGCCAAAGAATTCCTTCATCAAGAAACCCGGCCTGATTACGGTCTCGATCGGCCAGCCGATCTCGCCGCAAGGCAAGGATGCCGCCGGTCTGATGCAGGAAGTCGAAAAGTGGATAGAATCCGAAATGCGGGTGATTTCACCGGCGATGTATCCTTCCAGATAAACCACACGCGACTCCCCCTTGAAGCTGCTGCGCAAAACTCCATCTGACCCAACAGCACCGGCTGCGCAGCTGGATCTGTTTGCGGCCGAGCTGACCGCACCGGCGGAGCCGGGCGCGAGTTCCGGGCCAAAGCGTCGCCTGCACATCGGCAATCACATTCTCGAATTCACGCTGCTGCGTTCCAAGCGCCGCACCATTGGTTTCATGATCGACGAAGATGGCTTGCGGGTGACGGCACCGCGCTGGGTGCCGGTGGCCGACATCGATGGCGCGATTCGCGAAAAGCAGCAATGGATTTTCAGCAAGCTCAACGAACGGCGCGAGCGCAGCGCACGCAACATCCGTCCGGTCATGCAGTGGCGCGATGGCGCAAGCCTGCCGTATCTCGGCGAGTCCCTGACGCTGCGCATCGTGACCGGCCAGCGCCTTGGCATCGCCTTCGATGCCGTACTGCGCGAGCTGACGGTGAGCTTGCCGGCGGCTGCCGCCGAGCAGCAGCTCAAGGACCGGGTGCAGAGCTGGCTGCAATTCGAAGCCCGCCGCATCTTCGGCGAACGGCTGCCGGTGTATGCAGAAAAACTCGGGGTGACGTTTCGCTCGTATGCGTTGTCGTCCGCCACCCGCCAATGGGGGTCCTGCACCACCGACGGACGGATTCGCCTGAACTGGCGCCTGATTCACTTTTCGCTGCCATTGATTGATTACGTCATCGCCCATGAACTGTCGCATCTGCGCGAAATGAACCACGGCCCGCAATTCTGGGCCACCGTGCAATCGATTTTCCCCGACTTCGAACTGGCCAAGAAAACCTTGCGCGATCATGTGCCGGCCACCCTGCCGGTCTTTTAACCTTCCCATTCAAACACCACCATGCGATTTCTTCACACCATGCTGCGCGTCGGCGACCTGCAACGCTCGATCGATTTCTACACCAAGGTGCTCGGCATGACCCTGCTGCGCACCAGCGACAATCCATCCCAGAAATACACGCTGGCATTCGTCGGCTATGGCACCAACCCCGAACATGCCGAGCTAGAGCTGACCTACAACTATGGCGTCGACAGCTACGACCCCGGCACGGCTTATGGCCACATTGCGATTGGCATGGAAGATATCTACAAGGCCTGCGACGACATCCGCAACAGCGGCGGCAACGTCACCCGCGAAGCCGGTCCGGTCAAGGGCGGCACCACGGTGATCGCCTTTGTGCAGGACCCGGATGGGTACAAGATCGAGCTGATTGAGCGCAAGGGCATGTAGCCCCTAACGGACGCATGGAATGCGGGCGGTTGATTACCGGGCATTGCACTCCGTAGTCCGCAACCACGTCGACGACCGCTCCGAGCTTTTGCATCGGTTCAAATTCAGGCAAGCCGAGTTATCGGGGTCAGAGTTTTTTTTCGCAGCGGGTCATCGCGAAAATTACTCTGACCCCGATGACGGACCATGGAATACGTACGGTTGATCGCCGAGCTCAGAACTCCGTAGCCCGCAATCGGAGTCAGATTTTTTTTCGCAGCGGGTCATCGCGAAAATTACTCTGACCCCGGTTGCTGCCGAGGCGGTGTGCGACCGTTGCAACGACAGCGCGGAGTTTTTGCGGTTGTTCAAGTTAAGGCAAGCCGAGTTATCGGGGTCAGAGTTTTTTTCGCAGCGGGTCATCGCGAAAATTACTCTGACCCCGATGACGGACCATGGAATACGTACGGTTGATCACCGAGCTCAGCACTCCGTAGCCCGCAATCGGGGTCAGAGTAATTTTCGCGGAAAGGCGTCGCGAAAAAAAACTCCGACCCCGGTTGCTGCGGAGGTGATGCGCGACTGCCCTAAAAGGCGATGCGCGGCCACTCCCAAAACTGCGTCAGGCGCCTTTTCAGACCTGCCCGGTCGGCATCAGTGCGCGGCCGAATACCGATTCGCCAACGCCACAAACAACTCCAGCGAAATGGTCTCCGGTCGTGCCTGCGGATCAATGCCGACGTCGATCAGATCGTGTTCGGTGAACATCCCGGCCAGGCAGTTGCGCAGCACTTTACGGCGTTGTGAAAACGCCTTCAGCACCACCGCCTCCAGCGCCAATTGATCGCAGGCCAGCGGCGCTTCCAGCGGAATCATCCGCACGATGGCCGACTCGACCCGTGGTGGCGGATCGAAGGCGGTCGGTGGCACGATGAAGCGCAGGCTCATCGCGTAACGCCATTGCAGCATCACCGACAGCCGGCCGTAGCTCTTGCCGCCGGGCGGGGCGACCATGCGCTCGACGACTTCCTTTTGCAGCATGAAGTGCTGGTCCTGCACGATGCTGGTAAAGCTGGTCAGATGAAACAGCAACGGACTGGAAATGTTGTACGGCAGGTTGCCGACCACGCGCAGTTTCTGCCCTGCGGCCAGTGGCAGCGCGGCGAAGTCGAACTTCAGCGCGTCGCCGGAATGGATCACGAGCTTTTTCGGATTGAAGGTTTTTTCGAGACGTGTGACCAGATCGCGATCGAGTTCCACCACGTGCAGCTGGTCCAGTTCATCGAGCAGCAATTGCGTCATCGCACCCAGGCCAGGCCCGATCTCGACCATCGCATCAGTGCGACGCGGGGCAATGGTCTGGATGATGTCTTGCAGGACTTGCTTGTCGGTTAAAAAATTCTGGCCGAAGCGTTTGCGGGCAATATGTTTCAAGCCGATTCCACCGATTCTGCGACCATCTGCGCCGCCATCCGGATCGCTTCCACCATGCTGCCGTAGTCGGCGTGACCGACGCCCTGCGCAGCCAGATCGAGCGCGGTACCGTGGTCGACCGAAGTACGAATCAGCGGCAGTCCGAGCGTGATGTTGATGCCATGTCCGAAGCTGGCAAATTTCAGCACCGGCAAGCCCTGGTCGTGATACATCGCCAGCACGCAGTCGGCGTTCTTCAGATATTTTGGCTGGAACAGCGTATCGGCCGGGTACGGTCCGGCCACGCTGATGCCGCGCGCGCGGGCGGCCTGCAAGGCAGGAATCATGACGTCGATTTCTTCATGGCCGAGATAGCCGCCTTCACCGGCATGCGGATTCAGGCCGGCCACCAGGATGCGTGGCTTGGCCAGCCCGAAGCGGGTGCGCAAATCATGATCGAGAATGTCCAGCGTGCGGCTCAGGCTGTCGAACGTGATCGCGGCGGGGACATCCTTGAGCGCCAGATGAATCGTCGCCAGCGCGACCCGCAACGGCGTTTCGCCGGCGGCGGCAAGCATCATCACGACATGTGGCGTGGCGGTTTTTTCGGCCAGGTATTCGGTGTGGCCGGTGAACGGCACGCCGGCGTCGTTGATGGTGCTCTTTTGCAGCGGTGCGGTCGCCATCGCCTCAAACCAGCCGGCGCGCGTGCCTTCGATCGCCATGTCCAGGCTGGCCAGTACGCTGCGACCGTTGCGGGCGTCGAGCGTGCCCGGCACGACATGCTCGGCCAGCGGACAGTCCAGCACCACCAGCCGTGACGACGGCCAATCCGGCAGTCCGTCGTTGCGCAGGGCCTGCACCGAGACTCCTGCCAGCGCAATGGCCGGGTCGATCTGGTCGGCCACCATCGCCAGGAACGCGGCGTCGCCAATCAGCACGCAGTTGATTTCATCGCGCAGCGCCCACGCCGCGCGCAGGGCGATTTCCGGACCGATGCCGGCCGGCTCGCCGCAGGTGACCGCAATGGTCGGACGCACTCTGGCTGGCACTGCCGTCATTATTTGTCTTCCAGCCGGTATTCGACGTAGGCGCGATCGCGCACCTGACGCACCCAATCCTGGGTGGCTTCTTCGAGCTTGCGCTCGCGGATGGTCTGTCGGGCCAGCAGGCGTTGACGCTCCTGCGAGACATCCTGGTTCTTGCGCTCGATCACTTCAATCAAGTGATAGCCAAACGGCGACTCGATCGGGGCGCTGACTTCGCCGGGTTTGAGCAGATTCATGGCGCGCTCGAATTCCGGCACCGTATCACCGGGATAGATCCAGCCCAGATCGCCGCCCTTGGACGCCGACAGGTCGTTCGAATACAGCTTGGCAAGTTCTTCGAAGGTGGCCGCCTTGTTGTCGAGACGCGCCTTCAAATCGGTCAGCTTGCGCAAGGCTTCGGCCGAGGTGACGATGGTGTTGACCTTGATCAGGATATGGCGCGCATGTGTCTGTTGCACGGCTGGCGGGGCAGTGCCGGCGCCGCCCTTGACGACGCTTTGGGTGCGCTTGCCAACCACTTTGAGAATATGAAAACCGTTGGCGCTCTTGATCAGCGGCGACAGGTCGCCCTGGTTCAGGTTGGCCACCGCATCGACAAAAATCTGCGGCAGGCGGTCGGTGGTGCGCCAGCCCAATTCGCCGCCCTTCAATGCATCGATCGAATCGGAATACGAGGCGGCCAATTTGCCGAAGTCGGCGCCACCGGCAAGCTGACGGGCGATGTCTTCGGCGCGGGCGCGGCGCAAGGCAATTTGTTCCGGCGAGGCGTTTTCGGGAATGCGCACCAGGATCTGGGCCAGATTGAACTCGGGCTGGACCTGCGGTGCGTTCTTCTCGGCTTCGATGAAATTGTCGACTTCGGATTCGGTGATCTGCAGCTTGTTGTCGACCTCGCGCTCACGGATGCGCTGCATTGCCATTTCGTCCCGAATCTCTTCGCGGAAACGCGCGAACGGGATGCCGTCGCGCTCCAGCTGATTGCGGAAATCCTGCATCGACAGCTTGTTCTGTTCGGCCATCCGTCCCATCGCCCGATCCAGCAGCACGTCGTCAATGCGGATACCGCTTTCACTGGCGAGCTGGAGCTGGGCGCGGTCGACGATCATGCGTTCGAGCAGTTGCTTCTCCAGCAGCGCGCGCTGCGGCACGGGGGTGCGCTGCTGCGTCATGCGGCTTTCAACCATGCGCACGCGCTCGTTGAGTTCCTGGCGTGTAATCACATCGGTGTTGACCACCGCGACGATGGAATCGATGACTTGTGGCGCTGCTTTTTGGGGCGCAGCAGCGCTGACCTGGGCGGCAACTGGTTGCGCGCCGAAGAGCGTCAGAAGGATGGCAGCGATAGGCAAGGCACGGACAGAAAAATAATGGCGCATGGTGTGTTCCGAAGTCCTGGAAAATGTCGTGATCATGGTCGTGTATTGGTCTGATTGATGTTTTGGTAACCCGGTACGCTGGAGCGCAACGCGGCCAACGGGTTGGACCCCAGCTTGGACAGACCGTTTAATTCGAGCTGGAAGAACAGGGAGGTAGTGGCCTGCAGGGTCGCGGTTGGAATGCGCTGCGCGACAATCCGGAAAATCCAGCAGTCGGCTTTGTATTCCATCCCGAGCAGGCCTTCGGCAATCTTTCTGGTCTTGATCGAATAGTTGATCCGACCGACACCATACCAGCGTTGTGCAAATGGCCATTGCGTCGAGACATCCACCGACTTTTCCAGATCGTTGGCCAGATCCTGCCGGTATTGGAGGTTGAGCACCTTCATCGGCCCCGGCTGGTAGCGCACCCCGTAGTTGGCACGATCGAGCTGGTGCTGGCTCTGGCTGTACTGCATGTTGGTTTCAGCATAGAACGACTGGCTCAGCATGCCGCTGGCCGAGAGCAGCAAATCCGACCGGCTGTCGGTGATCGCCGTGCCCAGCGTGACTTGTGGCTGGGCAAAATAATAGCGTTGACCGATGGCCACCCGCGCCCGCTCGATGCCGGACGGCTCGATGAAGCGCGAGGTCACCGCTGCCGTGATCTGGTTGGCGTCGCTGATGCGGTCATTGCCGACGAACCGGTTCTCGCTGAACAGTTGGGCGAAACTCAGATCGGCCACACCGCTGTCGAAATTGGGCAGCGCCGATTGATCGCGATACGGCGTGTACACGTAGAACAGGCGCGGCTCCAGCGTCTGTGTCATTGCCTTGCCAAAGAATTTGGCATCCCGCTCGAACACCATGCCGCCATCCAGCGACGCCGTCGGCAGCGCGCGCGACGGCGTGTTGTTGTCGCCCGGATTGGCCACCGTGTCGAGGTTGTAACGCGTTGCGTGGAACGACAGCTTCGGCGTGAAGAAGTAGCCCTGCGCAATGATCGGATAGGAAATTTTCGGGTTGACATACACGCGGTCGCCGCGCTGCAGGGTCGGATGCCAGAACCGCGTCAGCTCGGAGTCCAGCGCCAGATCGAAACCGGCGACATCGGGACGGGCGGCCGTGAAGTTCAACTGCGGCAACCGGTCATAGGGCCGCGCGATCGGTGTGATCGGGTCCTGCAGCACCTGGTAATTGGTGGTGCGCGCGATGGCCGTCCAGTACGCCGTGCTGTAAGTCAGGTTCAGGTCGCGCAGCAGCAGGGGTTGCGACGCGCCGGTCATGGTATTGGCGAAGTCGGTGCGGTAGTTGTCGTCCGAGGCGGCGTTGATGTTCCAGTTCAGCGTCAAGCCTGGCGTGAGTGTCTGCGTATGGATCGACGACACCGCCCAGCGGTCGGCATGGGCTTCACGGTCACTGGGCAACGCTTCGATGCGGGTCTCGCCGGCATACGACGGATCGAGATAGCGCGCGCTGGCGCCGAGCTGCAGGCCGCGCTGCGCGATGATCTTCGGATACACCGTCAGATCCCGGTTGGGCGCGATATTGAAATAGTACGGCACCGTGATTTCAAGGCCGCCCTTGCTGGTGGCGCCGACCGTGGGCGGCAGCACGCCGGACTTGCGCGCATCCGACAGCGGGAACGACATTTGCGGCGAACCCAGGATCGGTACGCCCTTGAAGTACACCACGGTATTGCGCGCCATGCCGACGTCGCGCGAGGTATCCAGCGCGAGCCGGCTGGAACGCAAGTACCAGTCCGGGTCCGGACCTTCGCACGTACTGTAGGTGCCATCGACGACCGTGGCGCGATCCTCGGCTTCGAAGTTGATGCGGTCAGCGTGCCCCTGGCCGTTATTGCGCAGCAGTTTGTAGGTCGGATGCGTGACGAAACCTTCGCCGGCATCGACATTGAGCTTGAGCTGGTCACCGGTGTAGACATCGCCGCTGCGCGTCATGCGGACGTTGCCGTCGGCATCGACCTCGTCTTCGACGATGTGATACTTGGCGTGATCGGCCGTGATCGTGGTGTTGCCGCGCACGATTTCGACCTTGGTATCAAGCTGCAACTCGCGATCGGGCCGGCCCGTCATCTGCTCGGCGCTGATCTCGGCCGGCGCGTCGCGATCCGTAGGCTGCGCGGCCTTGGGCGGAGCAATGGGCGGCGCCACGGGAAGCACGGCCTGCGCCAGTACGTAATTCGGCAACGAGGCGGCCGCCACGACAGTGGTGAGGATGCGAAGCAGGCGCTGCGGGGTGGACGGAACAGGAAACCGGGTCATGAAATGGGGGCTGAGACCACCGTTGCAGGCGATTTTTTGATTTGAATACCTTATTATAGGGGACTTCAATCACCCTGAACCGGATTCCCCGGCCCGCTGCATGTCTTTGCATTCCACACCTGATTTACGCCTGCATGATTTGACCGCCTGGCTGACCACATTGCCCGGCACACCAGTCGATCCGCTTACCTTGCGCGCGGCCTCGGCCGACGCCAGTTTCCGCCGCTACTTTCGGGTCGACACCCATGACGGCGGTAGCGCCATCGTGATGGATGCGCCGCCGCCGCAGGAAGATGTGCGGCCCTTCGTCGCGATCGCCGCGCTGTTTGGCGCGACCGGCGTGTCGGTGCCGCTGGTGCTGGCGCAGGATGCCGAGCGCGGCTTCCTGCTGCTGTCCGACCTCGGCGCGACCACCTATTTGCAGCAACTCACCGCGGCCACCGCCAACCCGCTGTATCTCGACGCCATCGATGCGCTCATCCGCATCCAGGCGCACAGCCAGCCGGACGTGCTGCCCGAATACGACCGCGCCACGCTGCAGCGCGAGCTGATGCTATTTCCCGACTGGTATATCAACAAGCACCTCGGCGTCACTTTGACCGGGCAGCAGCAGGCCGAACTCGACGGCGTGTTCACAGCGCTGCTGGCAAACAATCTGGCGCAGCCGCAAGTCTATGTGCACCGCGACTATCACAGCCGCAACCTGATGGTGCTCGACAGCGGCAATCCCGGCATCCTCGATTTCCAGGATGCGCTGTACGGACCGATCACCTATGACCTGGTGTCCCTGCTGCGCGACGCCTACATCGAATGGGATGAAGAAACCGTTCTCGACTGGGCCATACGCTATTGGGAACGCGCCAAGCGCGCCGGCTTGCCGGTCAATCATGATATCGATGCGTTCTATCGCGACTTTGAATTCATGGGCCTGCAGCGCCACCTGAAGGTCCTCGGCATCTTTGCCCGCCTGTATCACCGGGATGGCAAGGACGCCTACCTGAAAGACTTGCCGCTGGTGCTGCACTACGTGCGCAAGACCGCCGGGCGCTACAAGGTGCTGTCCCCGCTGATCCGCCTGCTCGACGCGTTCGAAGACAAAGCGCCGTCGGTCGGCTACACCTTCTGATGAAAGCCATGATCGTTGCCGCAGGTCGCGGCGAACGGATGCGTCCGCTGACCGACACCTGCCCGAAACCGCTGCTCAAGGTGCGCGGCCGCCCGCTGATCGTCTGGCATATCCTGAGCCTGGTACGCGCCGGCATTACCGAGATCGTCATCAATCACGCCCATCTGGGCACGATGATCGAGGATGCGCTCGGCGATGGCAGCCGCTACGGCGCGACCCTGCAGTATTCCGCCGAAGGCACGGCGCTGGAAACCGCTGGCGGGATTGCGCTGGCACGCCCGCTGCTCGGCCCGCATCCGTTCGTCGTGGTCAACGGCGACATCTATTGCCCGCACTTCAATTTCGAGCAGGTCAAATCCGCGCTGGTGGATGCCGACATGTGGGGCAACCCGTATGCGCCGGATCAGCGCGACATCGCCTGGTTGTATCTGGTGAAAAACCCGCCGCACGTGCCGCAGGGTGACTTCGGCCTGACCACCTTTGCGGTCAACAATGACGGCCAACCGCGCTTTACTTTCTCGGGAATTGGCGTGTATCGACCCGAGATGTTCGATGCTATTATTCCCGGCACCGCCGCACGCCTGACGCCGATCCTGCGTGATTACGCCGCGCGCGGCCAGGTCGGCGGCGAAGTGTATCGCGGCGACTGGACCGATGTCGGCACCCCCGAACGCCTCGCGCAACTGAACCTGCCCTTCTCTGAAAGGCCACGCCCATGACTCCCTACGCCAACCGCCGCGCCAGCCTGATTGCGCAGATGCATGCCAAGGGCGGCGGCGTCGCCATCATTGCGACCGCGCCCGAAGTCCAGCGCAACAGCGATGCCGAATATCCCTATCGTCACGACAGCACGTTCTATTACCTGTCCGGCTTTGCCGAACCCGAAGCAGTGATCGTGCTGGTGGCCGGCAAAAAGAATCAGGCCATCCTGTTCTGTCGCGAAAAAAGCGTGGAGCGCGAAATCTGGGAAGGCTTCCGGCATGGTCCCGACGGCGCCCGTGTCACCTTCGGCTTCGACGCCGCCTTTCCGATCGACGCGCTCGACGCCGTGATTCCCAAGCTGCTGGCCGATGAGCCGGCGCTGTTTTATGCGCTGGGGCATAACGCCGCGCTCGATGCGCAAGTCCGGGTCTGGCTCGAAAAAGTCCGCATCCAGGCACGTGCCGGCATCGCCGCGCCGGGCGCCGCGCACGACGTCAACTGCCTGCTCAATGAAATGCGCCTGATCAAGGACGACAGCGAACTGGCCATCATGCGGCGCGCCGCTGCGGTATCGGCGGAGGCCCATGCCCGCGCCATGCGCATGGCCGCACCCGGGCTGCACGAATACGAAATCGAAGCCGAACTGCTGCACGAATTCCGCCGCAACGGCTCGGACTTTCCGGCCTACACCTCGATCGTTGCCACCGGCGCGAATGCCTGCGTGCTGCATTACCGTGCCGGCGCGGCCATCCTGCAACCGCACGACCTGGTCTTGATCGACGCCGGCTGCGAACTCGATGGCTATGCCTCCGACATCACGCGCACCTTCCCTGCCAGCGGCACGTTTACTCCCGCGCAAAAGGAGTTGTACGAAATCGTGCTGGCGGCGCAGGATGCCGCCATCGCCGAGATCCGCCCCGGCAAGCGCTTCATGGACGGTCACGATGCCGCCGTGCGCGTGCTGTCGCAGGGCATGCTCGACACCGGGCTGCTCGACATCAACAAGGTCGGCAAGCGCGACGACGTGATTGCCAACGGCGACTATCGCCAGTTCTACATGCACCGCACCGGTCACTGGCTGGGCATGGATGTGCACGATGTCGGCGACTACCGCGAAACGGCCGATCCGCTGGCGGCCAATGGCGAAAAACCGTGGCGCATCCTGCACCCGGGCATGACATTGACGGTGGAGCCGGGTCTGTATGTGCGACCGGCGGCAGGTGTGCCGGAACGGTTCTGGAACATCGGCATCCGCATCGAAGACGACATCGCCGTCAGCGCCGACGGCGCCGAGGTGATGAGTTGCGCCGCGCCAAAAACGGTCGCCGACATCGAAGCGATGATGCGCCAGTGACGTCACCCGCGCACGACATTGCCATCTGCGGCGCCGGCCCGGTTGGCCTGGCGCTGGCCGCATTGCTGGTGCAGCGCGGCGTTGCGCCCGGGCGTATTCTGCTGCTCGATGCAAAGACCGCCGCGCAAGTCAGCGCCGATCCGCGTTCGATCGCGATCTCGTATGGCAGCCGGCAAATCCTCGAACAAGTCGGAGCCTGGCCAGTGCCGGCGCAGGCCATTGCGCAGATCCACGTATCCCGCCGCGGACACTTCGGCCGCACGCTGATCGATTGCGCTGAGTATGGTTTGCCCGCGCTGGGCTACGTGACGCGCTACGGCGCGCTGGTGTCGGCGCTGCTGGCGGCGACCGAGCGACTCGGCCTGCACATCAACCGGCCGCAACAGGTCAGTGCCGTCGCCGAAACGGCCGAACAGATTGGCCTGACGCTGGCCGACGGCAGTGTCGCCAGCGCCGGATTACTGATTCGTGCCGAAGGCGGCGTGTTTGCCGACCAGCCGAACCGGGCCCGCCATCGCGATTATGGACAGAGCGCCATCGTCACCCATGTACGCACCAGCGCGCCATTGATGCAGCGCGCCTTCGAACGCTTCACCGCCGAAGGCCCGCTGGCATTGCTGCCGCAGGACGACGGCTACGCGGTGGTCTGGTGTGCCCGCACCGACACCGCCACGGCCCTGATGCAACACGATGACGCGACGTATCTGCGTGCCATCGGGAACACCTTCGGTGAACGGGTCGGACAATTTCTGGCCGTCGGCGAACGCTTCATTTATCCGCTCGGCCTCAACGCCGACAGCACCGCAAGAGCACGCAGCATCGCCATCGGCAATGCTGCGCAAACCCTGCATCCGGTCGCCGGACAGGGCATGAATCTCGGATTGCGCGACGCCATGGTGCTGGCGCGACTGCTGGCGGCCGAGACGGGTCCGGCGGCATTGGCCCGCTTTGCCGCGCAACGACGCATCGACCGCAACCTGGCCATTCGCGTTACCGATACCATGGCGCGCGTGTTTGCCAGTGCGCCAGACGGCGCGCTGTCGCAGGGCCTGCTCGGCGTGGCGCTCGGCATCACCGATGTGGTGGCGCCGGCGAAGAAGGCGCTGGCCAACCAGATGATGTTCGGCTGGCGCTAGCCAGTCGCGACTGCACTGGCGCCAACCATCAACCGGCCTTATTTTGTCGCGACGTGCGTGCCGACGCAGACCATGGTGTCGCCACTGCCCTGTTCGCAATACGACCGTTTTGACTCAATCGTCTTGGTCTCGACATTGTTGAATTTGTACGGACCATACCAGCCTTTTTTCTTGGCCTTGACGAGGTCGATCATGCCGCGGATGAACTCCGTGCCATCGACGTCCTTGATGATCATCAGGTTCTTGCCGACCATCTTGGCATTCGCGCCCTGGGCCAGGCACAGGCCATCGAAATCATAAACAAACACGTACAGATCGCGATCCTTGAAGGCGCCATCCGGGTGGTCGGTAAATGCCTTGTAGGCTTTTTCCGGTCCGGCGCTTTTGATCAGGGCGACGGCCTTGCCGACCATTTCCTGGGCCTGAGCGTCGGTGCCGCGATCGGCAGCGGAGAAGGCGGGACTGACAACGAACAATGGAACGGTGACAGCAGCGAGTGCGAGTGCGATGGAAAGCTTCATGAATGTCTCTCGGTAGGGGGTGGTGTGCCTCGGCCGGGGCATGTTTTAGTTACGCGTGATTGCTTGACCGCAATAAATACTACGCCTGCCGAGGCCGACCGCCGATGATAAAAAATCACAAGTGGCCGGATTACCACACCTCACCGGCAAATTGTCGCCCCCTCGGCGCGCGAGCGTTGCCTAGACTGCGCGCGCCGGCCGGCCGGTCAGGCGCCGGGCGCCAGCCATCAACAGGCGATAGACCAATCGCAGCATCAACAACGCCAGCAGCGCTTCGGCCAGCGTCAGCACAAACGCCACGAAGGCATTGCCGCGTTCGGCGCGCCGGTGGAACTTGGCTAGTGCCCGATCATGCGACAGCTCGATACTGTCGTAGAAGGTCGGCACCACCAGCAAGGTCAGGATCGTCGACGTGATGGTGCCGCCGATGATCGCGACCGCCAGCGGCCGATAGAATTCACCGCCCTCGCCCAGACCGATTGCCACTGGCAGCATGCCGGCGATCAGCGCGAAGGTGGTCATCAGGATCGGGCGCAGGCGCATGCGGCCGGCGTACATCAATGCCTCTTCGCGATCGAAACCCTCGGCTTCGCGCTTGCGCGCGCAATCGAGCAACAGGATGGCATTCTTGGCCACCAGTCCCATGAGCATGATGACGCCGATGAAGCTCATCAGATTCAGCGTGCCGTGCGTCAGCAACAGGCTGATCACCACGCCGATCAGGCTCAGCGGCAAGGACATCATCACGGCCAGCGGCGCGGTGAATGAGCCAAACTGGATCACCAGAATCAGGTACATCAAGCCAATCCCCATCACCAGCGCAATCGCCATTTCCGTGAACAGTTCCTTCTGGTCGCGCGCCGAGCCGCCGAGCTCGATGCCATAACCGGGCGGGAAGTCGATGGCCTTGGCCAGTGCCAGCGCATCGGTGGTGATTTCACCCGGCGAGCGGCCCTGCGCGTTGGCCGACACCGACATCAGCCGCTTGCCGTCCAGATGCTGGATCTGCGCCGGCCCCTTGCCCATCGTGATGGTGGCAATCTGCTCCAGCGGCACCAGCATGTTGCTGCCGCTGACCGCGATCGGCAACCGTTCGATGTTGGCGGCATTGACCCGGTCATCCGGATGCAGGCGCACCGCGACATCGCGCGATTCACCGGTCGGATCGACCCAGTCGCCCACCTCGACGCCGGCAAATGCAACCCGCAACGCCTGCGCCGCATCGTTCGATGAAATCCCCAGCGAGTTGGCCAGTCCGCGCTGCAGTTCGATCTGCAATTCATCCTTCGGACTTTGCTCGGACAGGCCGACGTCGACCGCGCCCGGCACCTTGGCGAGTTGTTCGGTATAGGCGCTGGTGATGCTCATCAGGCGGCGCGCGTCGGGTCCGTGGAACTGGATCTGCACCGGCTTGCGCGCGCCATTGTTGAGATCGTCGAGCACCACATATTCGGCGCCGACCAGACGCACCATCAACTTGCGCAACGCGGTGGCGACTTCGATGGCGGAGCGCTTGCGTTTGACGCTTTTGCCGATGTCGACGTAGATCCGCCCACCGCCGGCATTGACGGTGCTGTTGGTGGCCACGGTTTCCGGCAGCGTGCGCGCCAGCTCGGCGGCTTTTTCGACCTTCAGCTTGGCGTACTCCAGACTGCCGCTGGACGGAATCCGCACCTCGATGGCGATGGTGCCGTTGTCGGCCGACGGCAAGAACGCCGAGCCGCCGAACTTCGCATGCAGCGCCAGCGCACCGATCAGACTGAGCCCGGCGATGATGCCCATCCAGCGCCGGTGGTGCAGCGCCCATGCAATCACCCGGCCATAACGGTCCGACTGGTGATCGAACCAGTGGTTGAAGCGCTCCAGCAGTTTCGACAGACCACGCTTGGGCGCCAGATGATGCCCGGCCGGATCGCCCCAATAGGCCGACAGCATCGGATCGAGCGTGAATGAAATGAACAGACTGACCAGCACCGAACTGGCCACGGTCAACGCAAACGGCCGGAACCACTGGCCGGCAGTGCCCGGCATGAACGCCACCGGAATGAACACCGCAATGATCGAGAACGTGGTGGCCGCGACCGCCAGCCCGATTTCGCCCGTGCCTTCCAGTGCCGCAGTGCGCCGGTCGGAACCAAGCTCCATGTGGCGCACGATGTTTTCGCGCACCACGATCGCGTCGTCGATGAGCACGCCGATGGCCAGCGACAGGCCCAGCAGCGTCATGAAATTCAGCGTGAAGCCGCACAGCCACACCGCGATGAACGCAGCGATCACCGAGGTCGGCAAACTGAGCGCGGTGATCAGCGTAGAGCGCCATGAATTGAGGAACACGTACACCACGAAGATGGTCAGCACCGCGCCATACATCAGCGATTCGATCACGTTATTGAGATTGCCTTCGGCGTCCTTGCCGCCATCCTGGGTGATTTCGAGGGTGGTGCCCTTGGGCAGGGTCTTGTTGATTTCAGCGACCTTTTCGCGCACCTTGTCGGCCACCGTCACGGTGCTGGCGACACGGGCGCGGGTGATCGACATGCCGACATTGGGCAGGCCGTTGCGCAGGCTCAGCGAGGTCAATTCGGCAAAGCCATCGGCCACCGTGGCGACCTGGCCGAGGCGCACCTTTTCGTCGCCGATGCGCTTGATGACGATCTGCTCGAACTCGGCCGGCGAGCCGATGCGCCCGACCAGCCGGATGCTTTGCTCGTCGAGCGCGCCGCGCACCTTGCCGACCGGCGCCGTGGCGTTCTGATTGCGCAGCGCCGTGACCACATCGGCCACCGAGACGTTGTATTCACGCAGTTTCTCGGCGCGCAGCAACACCGACAGTTCGCGCTTGAGCGAACCGCCGACCGTGACCACGGCCACGCCATCGATGGCACGCAGGCGGTCCGACAAATCGTCTTCGGCCAGCCGCGACAACTCGGCGTGCGATTGTGCCTTGCCCGACAGCGCCAGTTGCATGATCGGCTCGGCGCCCGGATCGCGCCGCTGCAATATCGGCTCGCGCATTTCGGCCGGCAATTTGTAGCGCACCGAGGCGATCGCATTGCGCACCTCATCCGACGCTTCGATCATGTTCTTGTCGAAATTGAAGCGGATCACGATGGTGGCACTGCCTTCGTTGGCGGTGGCGTTGATCTGATACACGCCAGAGATGCTTTGCAGCGCTTTCTCGATCCGGTTGATGACTTCGCGTTCGACCGTATCCGGCGATGCGCCTGGATACGGAATGCTGACCAGCAGCACCGGCGGCTCCACGTCGGGAATCGAATTGACGCGCAATTTTTGCAGCGCGAGCAGGCCCAGGCACATCAGCGCAATGATGATGACCAGCGTCGCGACCGGACGCTTGATGCTGAAATCGGACAGGAACATGCTATTTCTCCGTGCGCGTTTTTACCGCCGCAGCCAGTTCGACCGACTGGCCATCCTTGAATGTGATGAGCGGATTGCGCACCACCTTGTCGCCATCGGCCAGTCCGGCAACGACCGGGTAGTCGCCGCGACGCGGATCGCGCACCCCGATTGTCAGCGCCACTTTCTGCAGCAGCGCGCCTTTTACGCGCCAGGCATAGGCGCTGTCGCCGTTGCGCACCAGCGCGGCATCGGGCAGCATCAGCAATTTGCTGCTGTCGGCCGCGATCTGGCCTTCCGCATAGAGCCCGGACACGCCGGGCCGCACATCACCGACGAAGCTGACCAGCACCTCGACCTGGCGCGTGGTCGGGTTGGCCGATGGCGCGACGCGCTTGACCACGCCGGCGTATTCCTGCTGGTTGTAGCCATTGACGCGAAACCGCACCGCTTGCCCGACCCGCACGCTGCTGATGCGGTCGGCCGATACCAGGCCTTCGAAGCGCATGCTGGCAGGATCGACCACTTTTAATAATTCCTTGCCGATTTGCGCGGTATCGCCAACCGACGCGCGCCGGTCGCTGACCACGCCATCGAACGGCGCACGCACTTCGGTGCGCTGCAACTGCTGGCGCGCCTGCGCGGCGCGGGCCTTGGCAGAAATCAAATCGCTTTGCAGATTGTTGCGGCGGATTTCCGCATCTTCCAGCGCTTGCGTCGAGGTCATGCCGGACAGCCGCAAGGTCTGCAGGCGCTCCAGTTGCCGCCCGGCCTGCTCCAGCGCCTGCGCGGACGAGCGCGCGGTGGCGTCGGCCGACGTCAGCGTGTCGCGGATCGACGTTTGATCCAGCCGCACCAGCAATTCGTCGCGCTTGACCGGCTCGCCGTTGTCCTTGAGGATCTGCAACACCACGGCCGAGACTTCCGCACGCAGGTCGGCGCGGCGCTCAGGCTGCACGGTGCCGGTGATGACCGGGCCGGAGGCAACGTCATCGATGTGCAAGGTGACCAGGTCTTCCGGCGATATCAGCAAGGCCTTCTCGCTGCCGGCCGTTTTCTTGTCATCGCCAGCGGCGGATAGTCCGGCTTTATTGCAACCGGCCAGCAAGGAAACAATGACAACGAAAAGCAAGGCATGACGCAGCATGATGACGACCCTGAAATGGATACCAACGTGGTGAAATTGACAGGAAATGGCTTTGGATGCCCCGATTCCTCGTCAGAAATGAGCAGAAGTATAACGTGACGATCGTTGCGTGCAGCAACTTTCACGGCGCCCTGCGGCAATCGCCTGAAGCGCGCGGCGCCGTCTGCCGACATGACAAAAAGGGATATTGTCGGCGCGGTCGCACCGTCCTTTTTGTTGACGGCGCGCGCGGCAATACGCTACAAGGAACGGCGCCACCCCAGCAGGTTGCGCGTGACCTACGCCATCACCCCATCGAATCGAGTCGGATGCCCGCTTCTCACCCTGTCGTTCCCGCCGGATTTCCTGCGCACCTGTGCCGATGGCAGCAGCTTGTCGCGCCGGCGTGGGTGGCCGGGCTGCTGGCCGACACGCCGATCGCTGCCGCACCGGCCGCGTCCTGGCGCTTGCTCGAAGTCGGCTACGGCACGCGCGACGCCTTTTTGCGCGACCACATCCCGCAAGCCGACTACCTTGACACGACCGAGCTGGAACAGGCGCCGGTCTGGAACAAGGTGCCCGACGACGCGCTACTGCGCCTGTTGCTCGGCCACGGGATTCGGCATGACACCACCGTGATCCTGTACAGCCGCGATGCGCTGGCCGCCGCACGCGCCGCGCAATTGATGCTGTATGCCGGTGTCGGCGATGTCCGCTTGCTCGATGGCGGGTACGCCGGCTGGCGTCGACTGGGTTTGCCGGTAGCATGCGGAGCCGCGCAACGATGCCGTCCCGCCATCGATTTCGGCACCGATTTTCCGGCCCGTCCCGAGTATCTGACCGACATGCACGGCGCGCGCCAACTGCTGCATCAGGCTGGCGGCACGCTGGTCAGCATCCGGACCTGGAAAGAATTCATCGGCGCCACCTCCGGCTATAGCTACATTCCGGCCTGCGGCGGGATTGCCGGTGCACGCTGGGGACACGCCGGCGCGGGCGACGATGTCAACAGCATGAGCGCCTTCCAGCATCCCGACGGCACCATGCGTGCGGCAGGCGGCATCGCCCGCAGGTGGGCCGCCAATAGCATCGGCCCGGAACGCAACACGGTGTTTTATTGCGGCACTGGCTGGCGCGCATCGCTGGCGTTCTTCTATGCCTGGCTGATGGCCTGGCCGAACATCAGCGTGTACGACGGCGGCTGGTGCGAATGGAGCCGCGATCCCGACAACCCGGTCATCTGCCGGATCGCAGCATCAGGCGACGCCACCGCCGACTGAGCGAATCACCAGCTCATCCCAGCCCGACAGCGGGTCGGCGGCGCGACTGAAATGCCATGCCGGCAGCAGCACCAACAAGATTTCGGCAGTGGTGCGCACGATGCAACCGGCTGCGACATGACCTCCCGCGACCTGACCCTGCGCATCCGCCACCGACATATGCAAATGCACGCCATCGACCGACAGCGAACCGGCCAGCGTGAGGATTTCCAGATCGCCCTGCACCGCAGTCGGTTGGGCATTGCCGGCGAAACGCAGCTGCGCTCCGCTCAGGCTGCCGATGCCCTGCAGCACCCAGGCGGCGGCGACACCCTGTTCGGACAGAAGGGCGGACAAGGCCGCACGCAGGTCTTCTCCGGGATGAAGGCGGAGCGGGAAGGGTTGCATGTCGGCAGTTGCGAAACCCGAGAAATCAGTCCGAAAATCGAAATACGTTCTTGCCAGCGGTCTTGGCGGCATACATCGCAGCGTCGGCCTCCTTGATCAACCCCTCGGGCAACTTCCCGTCGTTTTGAAAAAAGGCAATTCCGATCGACGCGCCGACATGCACCGCCATGTCGTCGAAACACATTGGGATGTTCACTGTCTTGATGATACGTGCGGCTACCGCGGCTACGCTTTCGCGATTTTCCGGGTTGTCCAGCAGGAGAACAAATTCGTCGCCGCCGATACGCGCCACCGAATCGGTGACGCGCAGCAAGTCCTTAAGCCGCGATGAGATTGCTTGCAGTACCTTGTCACCCACCCCATGGCCGTACGTGTCGTTGACCAGTTTGAAGCCGTCCAGATCCATGTACATCAATGCGATACGGCGCGGCTCGCGATTCGAGATGCCAATCAACTGGCCGAGGCGTTCCATCAGCAGGAACCGGTTTGGCAGTCCGGTCAGTTGATCATGTAATGCCATGTGCCGAACCAACTGATCCTTGCCCCATTGTTCGGTAACGTCGTCGAAAACGCCGACGTAGCGAATGACTTCGCCTGCATCATTCAAGGTGGTGGCGATGGAAAGCCGCTCCAGAAAATGCGAGCCATCCTTGCGTTGACTCCAGATTTCACCTTTCCAGAGTTTGTCGGCGCGCAGCGCCTCATACATCTCGCCAAAGAACGCAGCATCATGCCGCCCCGATTTCAGGAGGCGCGCATTCTTCCCCACGACTTCCTCGGCTGCGTAGCCGGTAAGAAGGGTAAAGGCTGGGTTAACCGACAAGATTACCGAACTGGCGTCCGTCACCATGATCCCTTCGGTGGTCGCGTCAAACACGCTTGCAGTCAAGCGAATCGCGGTGTCGGCCCCGCGCAGACGCGTAATGTTGGAAACGAGCGCGTAAAACCCTTTGACGCTGCCGCCTGCATCGATGTCGGGCACGTAGTTGGCCAGCACATGCCCGACGCCGCCACAAGGGCGAGGAATCTCGCGCTCGAATTCCTGGAATTTGCCTGCCAACGCACCTTCGATGTAGGGGCTGTTGAGGGTAAATAAATGCTCGCCCAGCAGTTCCGACATGGACATCCCCAGCATTGCAGAGGGCGTCCTGCCAAACCATTCGACGTAAGGCTGATTGGCAAATTGACACTGAAGCTGTTGGTCCCAGTAGGCAATCATGCAAGGCAACGAATCCGTGACAGTTCTCACAAATCGTTCACTTTGAGCAAACCTGGTTGTCGCAGCATCCGCAATCTGACGCGCCTCAAGCAAAGCCTGCTCATAGCGACTGCGCTCACGGGTGATAAAAAAAACCCAGAAAAAGCATTCGAAACCATCCCGCACTGCTTTCTTGCAGTTCAACAAGACGGGAATTCGCTGACGCGTCTCATCCAGCAGTTGCAAATAAATTTCATTGATATGCGCGTCACGCAGAAGAATCGGCCAAACATGGGTCTGCAAGAAAATCTGGCTGCCCTTGGAAAACATCGCGTCCATTGGTTTCGACACCCAGACCTCTTCATCGTCCCCAAGCATGTGGAACAGACTGGTATTTGCCGCCAGCACCAATCCTTTGTAATCGGTTACCAGGACAGGGCAAGGGAGCAAATCAAACTCCCACACGGCGTCTTTCGCCATCAAGCGGTACCGCCAATAAATGCACGTATGGCCGCGGCCACAAGCAGCGGATCGCTCATGTGGGCACAGTGGCCCTGAACCTCCAGCATTTGCAGCGTGCTGCCCGCCAGATGTGCGTGCACGTAGTCGCCAACCGCGACCGGAGCCAGGGAATCGGTTCGATGCTGAAGGACCAGGCAAGGACGCGAGACCTTGACCAGATCGGCCCGGTTGTCGGAGAAGAAGGTCGTGCGCGCAAACGTTTTTGCAATCAGCGGATCGGTCGAACAAAAACTGTCGGCCAGTTCCATTGTGACAGCGCCAGTTTCACTCTGCGCCGACACCACAGGAGCCAGAAAGTTGACCCATCCCATGTAATTCTGGTCCATCAAGGCAAGCAGCCCTTCAAGATCCTCCTTGTCGAAACCGCCAACATAGTCGGGCGGGTGGTTGACGAAGCAAGGATTTGGACCCAACAGCACCAATTTGTCGAACAGCTCGGGACGCGCGATGGATGCCATGATGCCGACGCTGCAACTAACGGAGTGGCCAATAAACGTCACGCCACTTTTCAAACCAAGCGCATCGCAGACATCCAGTAGGTCCTGAACGTAACCGTCCAGACTGCCATATTTGACTGGATCGAACGCCGTGATGTCTGACCGTCCGCTACCGACATAATCGAACAGCACTTGCCTGTGCGTGGTAC
Source organism: Actimicrobium sp. GrIS 1.19 (assembly GCF_035984655.1). Classification (NCBI taxonomy): domain Bacteria; kingdom Pseudomonadati; phylum Pseudomonadota; class Betaproteobacteria; order Burkholderiales; family Oxalobacteraceae; genus Actimicrobium; species Actimicrobium sp. GrIS 1.19. Next base: position 28,022 of record NZ_JAXCHT010000003.1, read on the forward strand.
GAAACTCGGCTGCCACACGATCCCACATGTGCTGATTGCAGCCAAAGCCGTGTGCGTAAAGAAGAACCGGTCCTTCCGTGCCGATAACATCGACATTATTTCGCGACAACGCGACTGCGTCGGCAGATAGATCAGACATGGGTGACTCCGGCAGAGATTACTGCAAATCATTGAGCAGCTCGCGTTCCTGTTAGCTGCTCTGCAAGCGTAAGGCGAGACTATACTTTGGAGACAATAACAGGATTTACTCTCGAATTGGGAAATGGGACCATCACATCAGGCTTCGCGAACACCAGGATTTACGCCGTCGCCGAGCATACTTCGACAGCAGCTACACCCGTCGCGCAGACGTCCGCAAGTTCGGCCACAATCAACACGCGCGGTGGCGCCTCAGCCCTCCTTCGTTTGCCATGTGCAGCGGCGCGCGCAATCAGTGTGTAAGCTTTGCTTGATCAAGTCCGACTTCATACCTGAACTTGCTCAGTCCAGACGAAGGTTTTTGTCGATGAGCGACGCAATCCAATCGGAGTCCCCATGAATATCTATGAAAAATCACCCGCGGCACTGGCCGCACTAACGCCCGAACAGTTCCGGGTCACGCAGCACAGCGGCACGGAACGTCCCGGCACCGGCGCGTATCTGCACAATCATGAGGCTGGCATTTACGTCGACATCGTGTCCGGCGAACCGCTGTTCGCTTCGTCCGACAAATTCGAATCGGGCTGCGGTTGGCCCAGCTTCACCAAGCCAATTACCGACGAATTCGTCAAGGAATTATCTGATTCCCAGCATGGCATGCAACGCGTCGAAGTGCGCTCGACGCATGGCGACAGCCACCTCGGGCATGTTTTTCCTGACGGTCCGCGCGACCGCGGCGGCCTGCGCTATTGCATCAATGGGGCATCGCTGCGCTTTGTGCCGCGGGCACAAATGGAAGCATTAGGCTATGGTGCCTACCTGAATCAAGTCGAAGGAGATTGAGATGGCAACAGAACGTGCAGTATTGGCTGGCGGCTGCTTTTGGGGCATGCAGGACCTGATCCGCAAACTCCCCGGGGTGACTTCCACGCGCGTGGGCTACACCGGCGGCGAAGTGCCCAACGCGACCTATCGCAACCATGGCAATCATGCCGAGGGCATCGAGATCAACTTCGATCCGGAGATCACCAGTTATCGCCGCATCCTGGAGTTCTTCTTTCAGATTCACGATCCCACCACGGCGAACCGCCAGGGCAATGACCGCGGCGCATCGTATCGCTCGGCGATTTATTACACCAGCGAAGCGCAACGGCTGGAGGCATTGAACACCATTGCCGATGTCGAGGCGTCCGGCCTGTGGCCGGGCAAAGTCGTGACGGAAGTCGAACCCGCCGGTGATTTCTGGCAGGCCGAACCCGAGCATCAGGACTATCTGGAGCGTTCACCGAATGGTTACACCTGCCACTTCGTGCGGCCGAACTGGGTGTTGCCGCGGCGTAGCGCAGCTTGATTCGAACGTAACATGAGCCGGGCTGCAGTCGCGTCGGCGACCGTCCTGCCCGGCTCAACCCAGCTCGGCAATCAGGCTGACAATCTCCGCGCCATAGGTTTCCAGCTTTTTCTCGCCTACCCCGCTCACGCCGCGCAAGTCATCCAGCGAGGCCGGTCGCGCCTTGGCGATTTCGCGCATCGTCGCATCATGAAAAATCACGTAGGCCGGCACGTTGTGCTTGCGCGCGGTCTCGACCCGCCACCAGCGCAGCTTGTCGAAAATGACCTGTTCGGCGTCGGACAGATCGCTTTCGACGTAGCCCTTCGGCGCCTTGCTGGCGGTGCGCTTGGCCTTGGCCGGCTTTTGATATTCGCGCAACTGCACCTGCTCGCCGCCACGCAGCACTGGCTTGGCGGCATCGGTCAGCTTGAGCGCGTTATACGACTCGTAATCAACCGCCACCAGTCCCAGCGCAATCGACTGGCGCAGGATGGCGCGCCATTCGGCTTCGCTGAGGTCGGCGCCGATGCCGAACACCGACAGCTGCTCGTGTCGCCACTGCTTGATCTTGTCGGATTCGATACCGCGCAACACGTCGAGCACATGGCCGGCGCCGAAGCGCTGATCGACCCGGTAGATCGCCGACAGTAATTTTTGCACCGGCACGGTCGCGTTGAACGAGACCGGCGGGTTGATGCAGGTATCGCAATTGCCGCAGGCCGCCGAGCTCTGGCCGAAGTACGCCAGCAAATGGCGGCGCCGGCACGCCAGCGTTTCGCACAAACTGAGCATGGCGTCGAGCTTGACGCCGAGCACGCGCTTGAAGGTTTCGTCGGCCTCGGATTCGTCGATCATGCGGCGCTGCTGCACCACGTCCTGCAAGCCGTAGGCCATCCAGGCATTGGCAGGCTGGCCGTCACGGCCGGCACGGCCGGTTTCCTGGTAATAACCCTCGATGCTTTTTGGCAGGTCCAGATGGGCGACAAAGCGCACGTCGGGCTTGTCGATGCCCATGCCGAATGCGATCGTGGCAGTCATGACGATGCCTTCTTCACGCAGAAAGCGCGCCTGGTTCTTGCTGCGTTTGGCGAAGTCCATGCCGGCGTGGTACGGCAAGGCGGTGATGCCGTTGGCGTTGAGGAACTCGGCAGTCTCTTCGACCTTTTTGCGCGACAGGCAATACACGATGCCGGCATCGCCGCCATGTTCGGCCTGGATGAAATCGAGCAGCTGCTTGCGGCCATTGGCCTTTTCGACGATCTGATAGCGAATGTTGGGCCGGTCGAACGACGAGATGAACAGCCTGGCATCGTCGAGCTGCAAACGGTGCGCGATCTCGGTACGGGTTTGCTGGTCGGCGGTGGCGGTCAGGGCGATGCGCGGGACATTCGGGAAACGCTCGTGCAGCACCGACAGCTTGATGTATTCGGGCCGGAAGTCATGCCCCCATTGCGACACGCAGTGCGCTTCATCGATGGCGAACAGTGCGATCTTCGAGGCCTCCAGCAGGTCGAGGCAGCGCGGCGTCATCAGCCGTTCCGGCGCGACATAGACCAGATCGAGTTCACCGCGCCGCACCTTCTGTTCGATGCGGGAGGCTTCCTCGTACGTCTGCGTCGAGTTCAGGAAAGCGGCGCGCACGCCGACCTCGGCCAGCGCGTCGACCTGATCCTGCATCAGCGCGATCAGCGGCGAAATCACCACGCCGACGCCATCCCGCACCAGCGACGGGATCTGATAACACAGCGACTTGCCGCCGCCAGTCGGCATCAGCACCAGCGCGTCGCCGCCCTGCGCGATGAGTTCGACGATCTCGGCCTGCTGGCCGCGAAACGACGGATAGCCGAACACGGTTTGCAGCACCTGCAATGCGCTGGCGGTGGTACTTGTTTCAGTCATGCGAATGCTTTGGTTGATTCAATCGGGGAACAGCGCTCAATCGGCCCACACCACCATCCCACTGTAAGCGGTGGCGAGGATCACCAGGCCGAACGCGATGCGGTACCACGCAAACAGCGTGAAATCATGCGAGCTGATGTAACGCAGCAACCAGCGCACGCAAAAGAACGCCGAGACAAAGGCGGCGACGGTGCCAACGCCAAACATCGGCACATCCTGCATCGACAACAGGGCGCGCGCCTTGTACAACGAATATACGGTGGCCGCCAGCAGGGTTGGGATCGCCAGGAAGAAGGAAAATTCGGTCGCGGCCTTGCGTGACAAACCGAACAGCATGCCGCCGATGATGGTCGCGCCGGAACGGCTGGTGCCGGGAATCAGCGCAAAGGCCTGGGCGAAACCGATCTTGAGCGCATCCAGCGCGGTCATTTGATCGACTTCATTGATGCGGGCTACCACCGGATTGGCCTTGGCGCGCCGCTCGACCCACAGGATGATGAAGCCGCCAATGATGAAGGCCAGCGCCACCGGCACCGCCGAAAACAGCTTTGCCTTGATCGCGCTGGCGAACAGCACGCCCAGCACTGCGGCAGGCAGGAAGGCAATCACCAGATTGATCGCAAACTTCTGCGCGCTGCGCTCGGAAAACAAACCGGTGCAGACATGCAGCAGACGCATCCGGTATTCCCAGCACACGGCAAAGATGGCGCCGGCCTGGATCACGATTTCAAAGACCTTCACTTTCTCGCCGGTGAAGTGCAACAGGCTGCCAGCCAGGATCAAATGTCCGGTCGACGAGATCGGCAGGAATTCGGTCAGGCCTTCGACGATGCCCATGATCAGGGCTTGCAGTGCGATGAGAGTATCCATGTGGGGGAGGAGGTTGGGAAGTCAGTAAAAAAACCGCGGCAGGACGGCGGCTCGGGAAGAATGACGCGACGGTGCAACTACAATTTCCGGGGCAAAGGTTACCACGCGCAGCCATCGGGCCGGCCATTTCGGCTTCGCCGCCCGCCCTCGCAATCGGGCGTTTCATCCTGCCCGATCTGCAGTTCGTCGCCTCGGCCGGATTTTTCGGTAGCGACTGGTGCAGACTGCGTGTCAGCCATCAGGGAGACAGAAATCGTGGATCGTCCGTTCAACAAGGTTCGTTGCGCCGCAGGTGCGGGATGCTGATCCGGCGCCGTCGCCAGTTCAAGCGCGGCAAGCCAGGCCAGTGCCTGCGCCGGCGCGCTGCCGCACATCTCGGCCGATGCCTGCAGCCCGCTGCAGCAGGCCGGGCGCTCGGGCTGGCCAAAGATGCGACAACGCAGATCGTCGGCCAGCTGGACGCAACGCACCTCGGCCGGCTTGCCGTCCGGCATACCGGGAATCGGACTCGAGATCGACGGCGCGATGCAGCAGGCAGCGCACTGCGGGCGACAGTTCACGCAGCGCGCCGCTTGCGCTCAGTTGGCGACGGGGGCATCGGGCTGGACCAGAATCCACGGCTTGACGATCACGGTCCACAGCATCGGCGCGTCTTGCGTCCACGCGCCGGCCTGCGCATCGCTGACCTTGCCGAGCAAGCCGGCGCCCAGCCACTGTCCGATGGCGGTGCTGTCGTCCTGGGCAATGCGTACCGCGACATCGACCAGATCCAGCGACGGGTCGACCGCGACCATGCTGCCGCCGGCGAAATGGGGTTGCAGTTCGGCCCAGCCCAGACGCGCGGTTTCACGGTTGAGGCGGGCGTGCAGGGTGTCGTAGTTGTCGGATGGGAGCATGGCGAATCAGTAATGCGGTGGTTTTTCGTGGCCCGGCCGAGGCTCGCCCGAGGCTTGCGTTGCGTTTTGCACATGACGCGCCAGCGCGGCGCACAGCGCTTCGAGTTCGTCGATCTTGCGCTGCTGGCGGTACACCATCTCGTTGAGGGATTCGACCAGGTCTTCCTGGCGCGACAATTTGATTTCAATCTCGATGAAGCGGTCTTCGGACATGACGCACAGAAAAAAAATTGAAGGGCAAATTGTCTCACGCCTTGGCCACGCGTCGTCATCCTTGACGCTGTCGGGGCACCCCCGTATATTACTGACTCATCAGTAAGTTATATGGATATTCGCTGTGGCCCTCTCCTGTCCGTTTCAATCCAAGCCGCGCTGGGCGCGTCGCAAGGAAGCCCGTCCGCAGGAATTATTGGCAGCGGCGCTGGACTTGTTCGTCGAACGCGGCTTCGCCGCCACCCGGCTCGACGATGTCGCGAAGCAGGCTGGCGTGTCCAAGGGTACGCTGTATCTGTATTTCACCAACAAGGAAGATTTGTTCAAGGCAGTTGTGCGCGAGAACATGGTGCCGGTGCTGGGAGAAGCCGAAAATATTGTCGACGTCCACAGCGGCAGCAGTGCCGAGCTGCTGCGCGAAATCATACTGGGCTGGTGGGAGCGGATTGGCGAAACCAAGTTATCGGGCATCACCAAATTGATCATTGCCGAAGCCGGTAACTTTCCGGAGGTGGCCGAGTTTTATCACGCCGAGGTGATCGTGCGCGGCAACGCGATGATCACCCGCGTGCTGGAGCGCGGCATCGCCAGCGGCGAGTTTCGCGCCATCGACCCGCAGCAGGCAACCAGCGTGATTGCCGCGCCGGTGATGATGCTGATGATGTGGAAGCATTCGTTTGGCGGACCGTGCGCGCATCATGCGATTGCGCCGCACGCCTATTTGAAGACCTTTCTGGATTTGATCCTGGATGGCGTTCTGCAGCCCGGAAGCAAGACCGTTTGATAGAATGCCGCACGCACGGAACCATACCCTTTCACCTTACGACATCGAAACCCGCCATGAACCTCGAACAAGCCCGCTTCAACATGATTGAACAGCAAATCCGGACCTGGGACGTACTGGACCAGGAAGTGCTGGACCTGCTCAAGATCGTCAAGCGCGAAGCCTTTGTGCCAGCGGCATTCAGCGCGCTGGCGTTCGTCGATACCGAGATCCCGCTGCCGTGCGGCCAATGCATGCTGATGCCGAAATTCGAAGCCCGCATGTTGCAGGAAGCGGCTGTCAAGAAGCATGAAAACGTCCTCGAAATCGGCGCCGGGTCGGGTTACATGGCGGCCTTGCTGGCACGCCGCTCGCGCCACGTGACCACCATTGAGATCGAGCCCGAGCTGCAGGCGCTGGCGCAAACCAATCTGCGCAACTATGGCATCGACAATGTCGATGTGATGCTCGGCGATGGCGCGCATGGCTGGGTCGGCGCGGCCCCGTATGACGTGATCGTGATTTCCGGTTCGATGCCGCTGCTGCCGCCGGAATTCCTCGAACAGATCAAGGTCGGCGGGCGCATCGTGTGCGTCCTTGGCGAAGCGCCGGTCATGACCGCGCAGGTCATTACCCGCGTCTCGGAGCTTGGCTACAACACGGTGAATCTGTTTGAAACCGCGATCATGCCGCTGCGCAATGCGTCCACCCCGTCGCGCTTCCGGTTCTGAGCGTCGCCATGCAGCATCTCACCGCCCCCGAACTGGCCGCCTTGATCAATGATCCGGCCCGCTCCACGCCGCTGCTGCTGGACGTGCGCGAGAGCTGGGAATTCGAGACCTGCCACATCGCCGGTGCCGTATCGATGCCGATGCGCTCGATTCCGGCGCGGCTGGCCGAACTCGACGATGCCGCAGCGGTGATCTGCATCTGCCATCACGGCGCGCGCAGCATGCAGGTGGCACATTTTCTCGAGCAACAAGGTTTTACCGACGTCACCAACCTGACCGGCGGCGTCCATGCCTGGGCACAGCAGGTTGATAACGCGATGCCGGTCTACTGACCCACCCCTGAACTGCCCTGACACTACCGGAGAATTCATGCGTAATTTCGTCCTTGCCCCGCTGATTGCGTGCGCCTTTCTGTCGCAGGCTGCACAGGCAGCCGATCTGTTGCAGGTCTATCGCGACGCGGTCAGCAATGACGCCGTGATCGCCAGCGCACGCGCTGCCCTGACGGCGGGCGAGGAACGCAGCGTGCAAGGCCGTGCCGGGCTGCTGCCGACCATTGCATTTGGTGGCAGCAACAGCCGGGTCAATGCCAGCAGCGCGTCGTACAGTACCGATTACAACAGCAATACCTATGCGCTGACGCTGACGCAACCGTTGGTGCGGATGGCCAACCTCGAGGTGTACCGGCAAGGCAAGCTGTCGGTGGCGGTCAGCCAGGCGGTCTACGCCCAGGCGCAACAGGATTTGATCACGCGCGTCGCGCAAGCCTATTTCGATGTATTGGCGGCGCAGGATTCGCTGGCATTCCTGAAAGCACAGGAGGCGGCGATCTCGGAGCAACTGGCCTCGGCCAAGCGCAATTTCGAAGTCGGCACCTCCACCATTACCGACACCAACGAAGCCCAGGCCCGCTACGATCTGGCGATCGCACAACAAATCGCCGCGCAGAACGACCTCGACGTCAGGAATGCAGCGCTGCAGCAGATCATCGGCAAGCCGCCGGGTATGCTGTCGATGCTGCGGCCGGGCCTGAAGCTGACGGCACCGGTGCCGGTCCAGATCGAACCGTGGGTCAACAGTGCCGAGCAAGCCAATTTCGGCGTGGTCAGCCAGCAGTTGGCGCTCGAAATCGCCCAGCGCGAAATCGTCCGCAACCGCGACGGCCATTTGCCAACCCTTGATCTGGTGGCAAGCCGTTCGCGCACCAACCAGAGCGGAACCAGCCTGACTACCGCCAGCGGCACTGCCGACGCGACCTCAGTGGGCGTGCAGTGGTCGATCCCGATTTTTTCCGGCTTCGCCGTCACCAGCAAGGTGCGGGAAGCGATCGCACTGGAAGACAAGGCGCGCTCGGATCTGGAGAGTGCCAAACGCACTGCCGCGCAGTCGGCGCACACCTCGTATCTCGGCGTCAACAGCGGGCTGGCCCAGATCAGGGCCTATGAAGCAGCCGAAATTTCCAGCCAGTCGGCGCTGGAGTCGAATCGGCTCGGTTATCAGGTCGGTGTGCGCATCAATATCGATGTGCTCAACGCCCAGCAGCAACTGTATTCAACCCGGCAATTGCTGGCCAAGGCGCGCTATGACACGCTGCTGGCGGGCTTGCGTCTGAAATCGGCGGCTGGCACCTTGAAGGAAGAAGACCTGGCCCAGATCAACGCGTTGCTGCAACAGTAGCAGGCGTTTTCGCACCACACCGTCGTTTCGATCCCCAAGCGATGCGCCGTCATCGCTTGACCAGCACCGGGCGCCGGGCACCCCGCCGCGCCACCCGAATCCCGGAAAGTCGCTACACTGCGCGTTGCATTGCCGCCTGTTTCCGACACACCCCCCATTTTTCCCGCGAGAGCTTCATGTCAATTCCAAGCCCCGATTTCATCCTGCGCGCCTGCACGGCGCTGATTCTGGCAACGCTGGTCAGTGCCTGCGAGGACAAGAAACCCGCAGCCGCAGGCGCGCCGCCGCCAGCCGAAGTGGCGGTGCTGACCATCACTCCCGGCCGGCTCACCTTGACCACCGAACTGCCAGGCCGCATCGAAGCCAGCCGGGTAGCGCAGGTGCGCGCGCGGGTGCCGGGCATCGTGCTCAAGCGGGTGTTTCAGGAAGGCAGCGAAGTCAAGGCCGGCGATACCCTGTTCCGCATTGATCCCGCCTCGTTCAAGGCCACCGTCGACAGCGCCCAGGCCGCCGTCGCCAAGGCCGAGGCCAATCTGGCGCAGGCCGCACTGAAAGTGCAACGCTACGAGCCGCTGGTCAAGACCAACGCCATCAGCAAGCAGGAATTCGACGACGCGATGACCGCACAGAAGCAGGCCAGTGCTGACCTGGCAGCGGCCCGGGCAACGCGTCAAAGCGCCAATCTGAATCTGGGTTATGCCACCGTGACGGCGCCGATTTCCGGCCGCATTGGCCGCGCGCTGGTCACCGAGGGTGCGCTGGTTGGTCAGGGCGAGGCAACGCCGCTGGCGGTGATTCAGCAAATCAATCCGGTGTTTGTCAACCTGACCCAATCCAGCAGCGACGTCCTGCGGCTGCGCCGCGCCCTGGCCAGCGGCCAGTTGCAAAGCGCCGGCGAAGGCCAGGCCAAAATCATGCTGGTCACCGAAGACGGCAAACCGTATCCACAGCCGGGCAAATTGTTGTTCTCCGACGTGAGCGTTGACGAAAGCTCCGGCGCGGTCAGCCTGCGTGCCGAGTTCGGCAACCCGCAACGGATGCTGTTACCGGGCATGTATGTGCGCGCCAAGCTCGAACAGGCCGCCAGCGAGAATGCCATTACCGTGCCGCAGCAAGCGGTGCAACGCACGCCGCAGGGCGCCACCGTGATGGTGGTCGGCAGCGACAACAAGGTCGTGGCGCGCCCGGTCAAGGCCGATACCGCGCAGGGCAGCACCTGGATCATCACCGATGGCCTGCAGGCCGGCGAACGCGTGATCGTCGAGGGCTTCCAAAAGGCCAAGCCCGGCGCGACCGTCAAGCCGGTGCCGTGGTCCGGCCCGGTGGCGCCCGCTGCAGCCAAACCGCAAGCCAACTAAGGAGGCGGCATGGCAAAGTTTTTTATTGATCGACCGATCTTCGCATGGGTGATCGCGCTGTTCATTTTGCTGGCCGGTGCGCTGTCGATTACGCGCCTGCCGATTGCGCAGTATCCAACCATCGCACCGCCCTCGATCGTCGTCACCGCCACCTATCCGGGTGCCTCGGCGCAAACGCTGGACGACAGCGTGACCAGTCTGATCGAACAGGAAATGAATGGCGCCGATGGCCTGAAGTACATCGAGTCGCAAAGCCAGTCGAATGGCGTGGCGACCATTACCGTCACGTTCGAGCCGGGCACCAATCCGGATCTGGCGGCCGTGGATGTACAAAACCGCCTCAAGCGGGTCGAGGCGCGCTTGCCGCAAACCGTCACGCAACAGGGGGTGCAGGTCGCCAAATCGCGCAGCAACATCCTGCTGTTCACCACGCTGTCGTCCTCGGATGGCAAGCTCGATCCGGTCGCGCTGGGCGACTATCTGTCGCGCAATGTGCTCAATGAAATCCGCCGCATTCCGGGCGTCGGCACCGCCCAGTTGTTTGGTACCGAACGGGCCATGCGGGTCTGGATCGATCCGGCCAAACTGGTCGGCTACAAACTCACCGCCAGCGATGTCGCCAATGCGATCAAGACCCAGAATGCGCAAGTATCGTCCGGTACGCTGGGCGACTTGCCGAGTCCCGGCGACCAGCAATATTCGGCGCCGATCGTGGTCACCGGCCAGTTGTCGACCCCCGCCGAATTCGGCAAGGTGGTGTTGCGGGCCAACCCGGATGGTTCGTCGGTGCGCTTGAGCGATGTCGCGCGCATCGAAATCGGTGGCCAGAGCTACGGCCTGTCGGCCCGGCTGCGTGGCAAGCCGACCTCGGCGATTGCCGTGCAGTTGTCGCCCACCGGCAATGCGCTGAGCACCGCCATCGACGTGCGCAAGAAGATGGACGAGCTGTCGAAATTCTTCCCGGCCGGCGTCAAGTACGACATTCCGTACGACACCTCCAAGTTCGTCCAGATCTCGATCGAGGAAGTGGTCAAGACGCTGCTCGAAGCCATCGTGCTGGTGTTTCTGGTGATGTACCTGTTCCTGCAGAATATCCGCTACACGCTGATCCCGACCATCGTCGTGCCGGTGGCGCTGATGGGCACCTTTGCCATGATGTCGCTGTTCGGTTTCTCGATCAACGTGCTGACCATGTTCGGCATGGTGCTGGCCATCGGGATTCTGGTCGACGATGCGATCGTGGTGGTCGAGAACGTCGAACGGATCATGAGCCAGGAGGGCCTGTCGCCGCGCGACGCCACCCGCAAGGCGATGAGCCAGATCACCGGCGCGATCATCGGCATCACGCTGGTGCTGATCGCGGTGTTCCTGCCGATGGCCCTGTTCGGCGGCGCCGTGGGTGCGATCTACCGGCAATTCTCGCTGTCGATGGTGTCGTCGATGGCATTCTCGGCACTGATGGCGCTGACCCTGACGCCGGCCTTGTGCGCGACCATGCTCAAGCCGGTCGAGGCCGGCCACCACATCGAAAAGCGCGGATTTTTTGGCTGGTTCAATCGCGGTTTCGAACGCACTGCCGGCAGTTACCAAAGCCTGATCGGGCGCATGCTGGGGAAATCGGCGCGCTACCTGGTGATCTATGGCCTGATCCTGCTGGTGGTCGGATTCCTGTATGCGCGCCTGCCGTCGTCGTTCCTGCCGAACGAAGACCAGGGCTATCTCATCACCAACGTGCAGTTGCCCGCCGGCGCCAGCACCGCCCGCACCATGAAGGTACTGGAACAGGTCGAGAATTATTACTTGAAGCGTCCCGAGGTTGCAACCACGGTGGCCGTGGCCGGATTCAGTTTCTCCGGTAACGGCCAGAATGCCGGCCTGGTGTTCGTGCCGCTGATCGACTGGAAAGACCGTACTGCGGCGCAATCCGCCAGCGCGATTGCGGGCGAAGCGATGAAGGCCTTGTCGACCATCAAGGATGCGATCGTGTTCCCGATCACGCCGCCACCGATTCGCGAGCTGGGTAACGGCACCGGCTTCACCTTCCGGCTGCAGGATCGCAGCGGCCTGGGCCACGACGCCTTGATCGCGGCGCGCAATCAGCTGCTCGGCCTGGCCGGCAAGAGCAAACTGCTGGTCGGTGTGCGCCCCGAAGGTCTGGAAGATGCACCGCAGTTGCAGCTCGACATCGATCGCGACAAGGCCAATGCGCTCGGCGTCGCGTTTGCCGACATCAACAGCACGCTGTCGACCGCGCTCGGTTCGTCCTACGTCAATGACTTCCCGAACCAGGGCCGGCAACAGCGCGTGATCGTCCAGGCCGATGCGCCGCAGCGCCTGCAACCGGAAGATCTGCTCAAGCTGTATGTGCGCAGTGCCAGCGGTGCGATGGTGCCGATGGCGTCGTTCGTCAACTCGCGCTGGATTACCGGTGCGGTGCAACTGGGCCGCTACAACGGCTACCCGTCGGTCAACATTTCAGGCGACGCCGCCAAGGGCCGCAGCACCGGCGAGGCGCTGGAGGAGATGGAAAGCCTGATGACGCAGCTGCCTTCCGGCTTCGGCTTCGAGTGGACCGGACAATCGCTGGAAGAAAAAGCCTCTGGCTCGCAGGCGCCGGCGTTGTTCGCGCTGTCGCTGCTGGCGGTGTTCCTGGTGCTGGCGGCATTGTATGAAAGCAGCACCATTCCAATTGCCGTGCTGCTGGTGGTGCCGCTCGGCATCCTCGGCGCCTTGCTCGGCGCCAGCCTGCGCGGCCTGCCCAACGACGTCTACTTCAAGGTTGGCTTGATCGCGATTATCGGCCTGTCGGCCAAGAACGCCATTCTGATCATTGAGTTTGCCAAGGACTTGCAGGCCGAGGGCATGGGTGTGATCGAGGCCACGCTGGAAGCGGTGCACTTGCGCTTCCGTCCGATCCTGATGACCTCGCTGGCATTCATTCTGGGCGTGGTGCCGCTGGTGATCGCCACTGGCGCCGGCTCGGCCAGCCAGCGCGCCATCGGCACCGGCGTGATGGGCGGGATGATTACCGCCACCGTGCTGGCCATCTTCCTGGTGCCGATCTTTTTCGTCGTGATCCGCACCCTGTTCAAAGCGCCCAAACCGCACATTCCGCCACCGGAACCACTGCATGGAGAATTGCCATGAGCACCCTCGCCCGCATCCTGCCGCTGCTGGCCGCCGTCAGCCTCGGCGCCTGTTCGATGGCGCCGCTGTATGTCCGTCCGCAGGCGCCGGTGGCCGCAACCTTCGTCGGCGACGCTGCCGGCGATCTGAGTGCCGACACCGGCTGGCGCACCTTCTTTCCCGATGCACGGCTGCAGGCCCTGATCAGCGCGGCGCTGACCAACAACCGCGATCTGCGCAGCGCCGCGCTGCGCATCGAAGAAGCGCGCGCCCAGTACAACGTGCAGTCGGCCGATCTGCTGCCCAACCTCAATGGCACCGCCAGCGCGGCGCGCGCCCACGTGCCGGCGTCGCTGAGCACCTCCGGAACCAGCAGCACCGGCGGCAGCTATCAGGTTGGCGTCGGACTGGCTGCCTTCGAGCTGGATTTCTCCGGCCGCGTGCGCAGTCTCAACGATGCCGCCCTGGCCGCGTATCTGGCCACGGCCGAAGCGCGGCAATCGGTGCAGATTTCGCTGGTCGGCGAAGTCGCCAAGGCCTATCTGGCCGAGCGCGGCTTTGCCGAGCAACTGGTGCTGGCGCAGCAAACCCTGGAGGGTCGTCAGACCGCCTACGACCTGGCCCGGCAGCGCTTTGATGTGGGCGCGTCGTCGGCGCTCGATCTGCGCCTGTCCGAAACCCTGGTGCAGACCGCCCGGGTCGCGCAACTGACGCTGCGCCGGCAACAGGCCCAGGCCACCAATGCCCTGACCTTGCTGGTCGGCCAACCGCTGCAGGATCTGCCGGCCGCGCCGCTGCTGTCGGCCGAAACCATTGTCACCACGATTGCCGGCGGCCTGCCGTCGGACCTGCTGCAACGACGACCTGACATTCGCGCCGCCGAGCAGCGTTTGCGCTCGGCCAACGCCAATATTGGCGCAGCACGGGCCGCATTCTTCCCGCGCATCTCGCTGACTGCATTGGCCGGCACCAGCAGCAACGCGCTGTCTGGCCTGTTCGACGCCGGTTCGGGCAGCTGGTCGTTTGCACCGCAACTGGTGTTGCCGATCTTTGACGCGGGCCGCAATCGCGCCAATCTGACGCTGGCACAGGTGCGCACCGATCTGGCGGTGGCCGACTACGAAAAAACCATCCAGACCGCGTTCCGCGAAGTGTCGGATGCGCTGGTCGCACGGGGTGCGCTGGACCAGCAGGTCGACGCGCAGCGCGCGGTGGTCGACGCGCAAACCGAGCTTCTGAAGCTGGCCGACCAGCGTTTTCAGAACGGCATTGCCAGTGCGCTGGATCTGGTCGACGCCCAGCGTGATCTGTTCAGCGCCGAGCAGTCGCTGGTGCAAACGCGTCTGCTGCGCCTGACCAACGCGGTCGACCTGTATCGGGCGCTGGGTGGCGGGCTCAACGAAGCCACCACGGCGTTGGCGGGCAACCCGGCGCGTTGATCAGGCGTTGCCGAACTCCAGCTCCAGCGTGCGACTGGCCGACCAGCGCACCGCGGCGTTGTCGTCTGGCAGGACGTAGGTAGTCGTATTCTTCGACGTGTCGCCTTCGTTCGGATTGTTGTTGATCCGCGCGTCGAGCACGTCCACCGCCTCGGTATTGATCGCATCGCTGAAGAACTGGGCGCCCTTGATGATCTTCTGCCCGCCCACGGTTTCAATCAGGTTCGGATTGCTGCTCGCAACGTCGTTAAGAATGCTGGCGGAACTACCAGCCACCTGATCGCCGGCGCGCATCGACAGCGCCGCGTTGTAGCCATCGATATTGCTGTCGTTGAACCAGACACCATCCGTCCCGTTGAAATTGGTGAAGTTGTATTCAGCGCGCGAGGCCTTGAAGTTGTCGTTGTTCTTGCTGCTCACTGCCGTCTTGCTGTCGTAGTCGGCCTGGGTATAGTCGTTGAGTTGCTGCACGTATCCGGCCTGACTGCCCACCTTGAAGTTGGCGCTTTCACCGGGTTGCAACGTCATGAAGCCATTGGGAACGCCCCAGCTCGAACTCATCCCGGCAGTCGGATTGGTGAACAGGCCATAGTTTTGCACCTGGTCAGAGGTGTTCGTGATGTGGATCGTGTTGGGGCCGCCTCCGTCGACATTGATGTCTGCACCTGAATTGCTGCTCGACGACGTTGCGCCGGGACTGGTGGTGACAGGCGCAGTGCTGGTGGTGCCAGGCGCCGTGCTGCTGGTGGCCGGCGCGCCGATGCGGCTGTCGCTCGACGGCGCGGCGGCGCTGGTGCCGGCATTGTCCGACGTTGCGGCAGCGCTTTTCTTTTTGAAAACGTTGTCGAGGAACCGATGCAACGCGCTGAATACATCGCGCAGATTTTTCGAATCCATCAAGTCACTGAACAACCTGCCGATCTGCATCGTCGGTGTTACCGCATCGCGCGACTGCACGCCGCCATGGATCATCCGTGTCTTCTCGCTGGGATCGATGATGTCTTTTGACGCATCGTTGGGCAGGCTGACGGCGTTCGACACCGGCCGCGTACGGGAGCGATCAAGCAGCGCAGGGTAGCGACTGTGATCGAAATTGAAATATCGGTTGAGGTTGATCACGATGCACCACCTGGCAATCTGGATTGGGATGACGCCGTGCATTGGCTCGGCACGGCATCGACACTACGTACACAGGTTGGTGGAGATGTCTCGGCGGGTAGTTCCGATCAAACGTTGAGAATGTCGCGTCAGGAAGGGTCCAGCAGTGGCTGCAGCAGCAGCATCGTGCGCGCCGTGGCGCCACGGTGCTGTTGCGCGAAGTGCAGCGCGGCCGCACTCATCACACCGCGCCGGATGTCGTCGTGCAGCAGGTCGGCAGCGGCCACCAGCATGGCGCGCGCATCGGCCACGCGCAATGCGGCGCCGGCCTCGATCGCATCCTCGCTCACCAGCGCAAAGTTGAAGGTGTGCGGACCCAGCAACACCGGCTTGCCAACCGCGCAGGCCTCGATCAGATTCTGCCCGCCCAGCGGCAACAGGCTGCCACCGATCCAGGCCAGATCGCAGGCCGAAAAATACGCAAACATCTCGCCCATCGTATCGCCCAGCAGCACATCGGCCACCACCGCGGCGTCGCCCAGCGTGCTCTTGCGTTGCAGCCGCAAGCCGCGCGCAGTGACCAGCGCGGCCACCGTATCGAAGCGTTGCGGATGGCGCGGCACCAGCAGCAGCAGACTGTCGGGGGGCATCGCAACGCTGCCCAGTGCATCCAGAATCAGGGCTTCTTCGCCCTCGCGACTGCTGGCCAGCAGCAGCACCGGACGCGTGCCAATCTGCCGGCGCAATTGCGCACCGGCCTGCAGCGCCAGCTCGGGTGGCGTGACATCGAACTTGATGCTGCCGGTGACCTCGACATTGCGCACACCCAGGCTGCGAATGCGCGCCGCATCGGCTTCGGTCTGCGCCGCCACGCAGGTCAGCTGCCCCGCGGCGTCGGACATCAGACGCCCGAGCCGCCCGGCCTTGGCCAGCGAACGGGGCGACAGGCGAGCATTGACCAGCACCACCGGCACCTGCCGTGCGGCGCACATCGCCATCACGTTCGGCCAGATCTCGGTTTCCATCAGGATGCAGATGCGTGGCTTGAAGACGCGCAGAAAACGTCCGACCATGGTGCCAGTGTCATACGGCAGATAGGCCTGCGTCAGACGCGCGCCATGGCGGGCAAACAGGGCTGCGCCGGCGGCACGACCAGTCGGCGTCATGTGGGTAAGCAGCAGGTCGTGCTGCGGATACGCCAGCAGCAGCGCATCGATCAAGGGCTCGGCGGCACGGGTTTCACCGACCGATACCGCGTGCAGCCACAACAACGGCGCGCTGCGGCGGCGTGGTGCGGGAAAGCCGAAGCGCTCGGCCAGGTGTGCCCGGTAACCGGGTTCGCGGCGGCCACGCCACCACAGCCGTGCCAGCACCAGCGGCATGGCCAGCCACCAGGCCAGGGAATACAGATGCCGCATTACCGCTCCCTGTTCAAAGCAGCACCGCCATTGCGGCGCGCACGTCGGCGACCGACGGCGCGCGTCCCATGTCGCCCAGATTGATGATCGATGGCGACCAGTTGCCCTCGGTTTTCCAGCGCGGTGAATCGACGTACAACTCGATGGTGGGCCGGTTGAAGGCAGCCGCGATGTGGGTCAAGCCGGTGTCGACACCGATCGCCAGTCGCGCATCGTGCGCCAGCCGCACCGCCTCCATCATGGACAATTTTGGCAGTACGGTGGCATTGGGCATGGTCGCGGCCAATTGCTCGGCAGCCAGGCGTTCGTCGACGCTACCCCACGGCAGCAATACCGGGATGTTGCGCGCGGCCAGATCGGCGGCAATCTCGCGCCAGTTGGCCGGGGCCCATTGCTTGGCAGCGCGCGCGGTGGCGTGAAAGAACACCGCATACGGTTGCGCCGGCATCCAGTCAGGACGCTGCGCCAGCGCCGGCATCTGCATGTTGAAATCGGCCGGGCTGTCGACCGCGACACCCAGCGCCGCGCTCACCACCAGGCGACCGCGTTGAACTGCATGGGTGCGTACGCCGACCGGCACGCTGCGGGTGTGGAAGATGCGCGAGATGCCTTCGTAGCCGGAACCCTCGGTGCCATTGGCGAGACCGACCCGGACGCCGCCGGGAGCCAGCCGCGCCATGCGCATGACCACCGCCGTTTTCAGCAAGCCCTGGGTGTCGAAGACGAAGTCGTAGGCGGTCTCGCGCAAGCGGCGCCGAAACGCGCTGATCTCGGCGCGCACCGGGGCCGTCAGCAGGCGCTTGCGCCAGCGCCGCAGCGCAAACGGAATCACCTGGCGCACGCCGGGGTTCAGCCGCACCAGTGCGCTGTAGCCCTCTTCGACCACCCAGTCGATCTGCGCGTCGGGGTACTTGCGCAGGATGTCGGCGACGATCGGCATGTTATGCACCACATCGCCCATCGACGACACCCGCACGATCAGAACCTGCACGTGACTGCCACTCATGCCCTCAGAACGGCAACACGGCGTCAGGCTTGGCGGCCAGGATGACGCGCTTGAATTCCGCCTGGATGCGCGCCAGCGCGGCCTGCGACTCGGCTTCGAAACGCATCACGACGACCGGCGTGGTGTTCGACGAACGGGCCAGCCCGAAGCCGTCGGCGTATTCAACCCGCAGGCCGTCGATGGTGATCAGGTGTTCGGCGCCGGGGAAGGTGGCCTCGGCCTTGATCTTGTCGATCAGCGCAAAATTTTCGCCTTCCGCCAGCTGCAACTGCAACTCGGGCGTGCTGGTCGACTGCGGCAGCGCGTTGAGTACGGCCGACGGATCGTCCATCCGGCTGAGCAGTTCGAGCATGCGGGCGCCGGCATACAGGCCGTCGTCAAAGCCGTACCAGCGATCCTTGATGAAGATGTGTCCGCTCATTTCGCCGCCGATCGGCGCGCCGGTTTCGCGCATCTTGGCCTTGACCAGCGAATGCCCGGTCTTCCACATCAGCGGCACGCCGCCGCGTTCGGTGATCCATGCGGCCAGATGACGGGTGCATTTGACGTCGTACAGGACCTGCTCGCCCGGATGGCGCTTGAGCACGTCTTCGGCCAGCAGCATCAGCTGGCGGTCCGGATAAATGATCTGGCCATCCTTGGTCACCAGCCCGAGCCGATCGCCATCGCCATCGAACGCCAGGCCGATTTCGGCATCGCCGCTGGCGAGTTCGCGGATCAGGTCCTGTAGATTCTCGGGATGGGCCGGGTCCGGATGGTGGTTCGGAAAGGTGCCATCGACTTCGCAGAACAGTTCCGTCACCTCGCAGCCCATGCCGCGATACAGGTCGCCGGCGAAGGCACCAGCCACGCCATTGCCGCAATCGGCCACGATCTTCATCGGCCGCGCCAGCTTGACGTCGCTGAGAATGCGCTCCAGATAGGCGGCGCGGATGTCGTGGGTACGATAGCTGCCGGCGCCCGACTTGAACGCGTTGGCCTCGATGGCGCTGTGCAGCGCCAGGATGGTGTCGCCGTAGATGGCTTCGCCGGCCAGCACCATCTTGAAACCGTTGTAGTCCGGCGGATTGTGGCTGCCGGTGACCATGATGCCGGACTGGCTTTCGAGCACGCTGGTGCCGAAGTACACCATCGGCGTGGCGACGATGCCGAGATCAATCACATCGACGCCGACCGATTGCAGGCCACGCGCCAGCGCGGCAGTCAGTTCCGGACCGGACAGGCGGCCGTCGCGACCAATGATGGCGACGTGTTGTCCCTTGGCCAGCATGGCACTGCCGAAGGCCTGGCCAATCTGGTGGGCGATACCGCTGTCGAGGGTGGTGCCGACGACGCCGCGAATGTCATAGGCTTTGAAGATGTTTTTTGAAAGTGGCAGCATGAGTCAGTGTCTTTCGTGAATGCAGAAATGGATCGGCGCGGAGCGGCCTGGGGCAACTCCGCGAATAGGATCAATGCAGCGTGACTTCGCCGGGCAGGATTGTCGCGTCGGTGTTGGCAACACGCCAGATGAAGTCCTCGATGCCGCATTGGGGGGCGTAGGCAGGCACAATCTGGATCAGCAAGGCACGCACCTGTTCGTAATCAAAACGGTCGCAGGCGGTTTCGAGCCGCTTGAGCATTTCATGCAACAGCGGCCAGGCGATTTCCGCCTCCTGCGCACGCATGATCAGCGGATGCCCGGTCCCTTCGACGTTTTCGCCGATGAGTAGTTCTTCAAACAGTTTCTCGCCCGGACGCAGGCCGATCTGCTGGATCTCGATGGTGCCGTGCGGCGTCTCATCGCTGCGCACCTCAAGACCCGACAGATGCACCATGCGGCGCGCCAGATCGATGATCTTGACCGGTTCGCCCATGTCGAGCACGAACACGTCGCCGCCCTCGCCCATGGCGCCGGCCTGAATCACCAGCTGCGCCGCTTCGGGAATGGTCATGAAGTAGCGCGTGATCTCGGGATGGGTCACCGTAATCGGTCCGCCGGCCAGGATCTGGCTGCGAAACAGCGGCACCACCGAGCCGGAGGAGCCGAGCACATTGCCGAAGCGAACGATGCAAAAACGCGTGCGCGTTTGCTGGCGCGCAAAGGCCTGCAGGATCAGTTCGGCCAGCCGCTTGGTCGAGCCCATTACATTGGTCGGCCGCACCGCCTTGTCCGTCGAAATCAGCACGAAGCAGGAAACGCCGGTGGCCATTGCGGCCCGCGCCAGGCACAGCGTGCCCAGTGCGTTGTTGCGGATGCCTTCGATCGGATTGTGTTCCACCAGCGGCACATGCTTGTAGGCGGCGGCATGGTAGACGGTATTGACCTCGAAGGTTTGCATGATGCGCCGGCATTTTTCCTGCTCCAGCACCGAGCCCAGGAATGGCATCACCTCGATATCCAGGCCCAGTGCGCGCTGCATCGTTTGCAGTTCCTGTTCGATCGAGTAGAGCGCAAACTCCGACATTTCCAGCAGCACCAGTTTGCTCGGTCGCAGGCGCAGGATCTGGCGCACCAGCTCGGAGCCGATCGAGCCGCCGGCGCCGGTAACCATGACGGTTTTGCCGGTGATGCACATGGAAATCATTTTTGGATCGGGCTCGACCGAATCGCGTCCGAGCAAGTCTTCGATTTCGATTTCGCGCACGTCCTGCGGGCGCAGCACACCGCTGACCAGGCTCTTGATCGGCGGCGTCACGCGGATCTTGATCTTCAGCGGTTCGAGCCGGTCGAGAATGCGCTTTTGCTGGGCCCGCGTCAGCGACGGCATGGCAAGCAGAATGCCTTCGATTTCCTTTTTCTCGATCAGGTCCGGCAGGTTATCGGAGCCGTACACCCGGATGCCGCCGATCGTTGCGCCCTGCAATTCCTTCTTGTCGTCGATGTAGGCAACCGCCACGTATTCCTGGCCGGGCCGCAGCGCACCGGCCAACTGCGCGCCAGCCTCGCCAGCGCCATAGATGGCCACGCGCAGCGCACCGTCGCGACGGGTGGCATGCAGCAGGTAGCCACGCGCAAAGAAACGGCTGCTGATTTCGTACAGGATGGCGCTGACCCAGTAAATCCCAAAGACACCGCGCGACAGGCTGCTGACATGCGTCATGGCCGCCAGCGCCGCCATGCAGATCACGGAGAGCGTTACGCCAAGCACGACGACATAGACGATCTTGTAGTCGATGAAGCGCACTACGGCGCGATACAGTCCGAGGCGGATGAAAATGGGAATCGACAGCAGCGGCGCGGCCACCATCAGCACCATATATTGGTGCAGCACGTCGGCCGAGACGCCATCGTAGCGCAGCGAAACAGCCAGATAAAACGTCAGCGGCAGCAACACCATGTCGGTGCCGGCAGCGATGAGTTGCTTGTGAAAGCGGGTCAATTCAAGAAAAAATTTCATTAGATCCCTATAGGGGCCGCGCATCGTCAACGAAAACGGACTGGGGCCGACAATTCGGGCCGGCCGCACCGTTGTCGCAGAAAATTGCGTGCCTGTCCATACTGCAAGTCACATTGCCTCTGTTATTTATACTAATTCCCTGGCGGCATCGGCCGCGCGCGGGCATCCGCCTGGTCAATGCGTGACACCCTCGCTACGCAGTACGCGCTGGAACGTCAGCCACAGAATCCTGAGGTCAAATCCCAGCGAGCGCCTTTGCAGATATTCGACATCAAGCGCAACCTTGCGTGGAATCGGCAACTCATCGCGTCCATTGATTTGGGCCCAGCCGGTCAGCCCGGGCGTCAATGCGTCAATGCCATGGCGTGTCCGCAGCGCAATCAGGTCATCCTGATTGAACAATGCCGGACGTGGGCCGACAAAACTCATGTCGCCGATCAGAATGCTCCACAGCTGCGGCAACTCGTCCAGACTGGTCCTGCGCAGCAGCGAGCCGGGCGGCGTGAGGAATTGGGCGGGATTGTCCAGCAAATGGGTCGCGACCGCCGGCGTGTCGATTTTCATCGTGCGGAATTTCGGCATGCGAAAAATTCGGTTGTGGCGACCGACCCGGTCCGACCAGTACAAGGCAGGCCCCGGCGACGTCAACCTGACCAGCAGCGCCAGCAGCAGCAATGGCAACGCCAGCACCACCAGTGCGGCAAGGCCCAGAGCAATATCCATGGCGCGCTTCATGGGCGAATGGATGGTGCCGGTTGCGAGGATGCGGGCGCGCTGTTCAAGGTTTTTTCGTCTGCCATGTTCCACTTTGCATGCTTGTGATCGGGTAATGGGTTTGCGCCTGTCGAATCATGTGAAAATGCCTGCACCCTCAATTTTACGGGCAATGATGCCCTGCACCATAATTATCTGATGATTTCAACACCAATCCCCCGCCAGCACTGGCTGCACAGTGGGAAAACGCTGCCGGCCGGCGCGCCATGAGCCTTTACATTGTTGGCGATTTGCAAGGTTGTGCATCGCAGTTGCAGGCGCTGATGCACAAAATTGACGCACTTGATCCCGACGCCCGCTGGTTTTTTGTCGGCGATCTGGTTAACCGTGGCCCGCGTTCGCTCGATACGCTGCGTTTGATCAGGCAGCTCGGCAATCGTGCCGACTGCGTGCTCGGCAACCACGATTTGCACCTGCTGGCCGTCGCCAACGGCGTGCGCAAGGCCGGGCGCTCCGACACCATCGACGAGATCCTGAAAGCGCCCGATGGCGATGACTTGCTGGACTGGTTGCGCCATCGGCCGTTGGCGCGGCTGATCGATGGCCATCTGATTGTGCATGCGGGCGTGCTGCCGCAATGGAGCGCGGCGCAAACGCTGGCGCTGGCCGGCGAAGTCGAGACGGTATTGCGCTCGCCCGGTGCGCTGGATTTTTTGCGCAACATGTACGGCAACACGCCGGGACTCTGGGACGACACGCTCGAAGGCAACGGACGCCTGCGCTGCATCGTCAACGCGCTCACGCGCATGCGTTATTGCACCCCGGACGGCCGCATGGAATTCAACATGAAGGAGAGTGCCGGCATCGACGTCGAGGGCTATTTGCCGTGGTTCGATTTGCCGCAACGCCAGAGCGCCGATGTGACCGTGGTCTTTGGTCATTGGTCGGCGCTCGGCTTGATCCGTCGCGAAAATCTGATCGGACTCGACAGTGGTTGCGTCTGGGGCGGCAAGCTCAGCGCCGTGCGGCTGTCCGATCACGCACTGTTTCAGGTCGATTGCCCGCAGTATCAGCAGCCCGGGTAACCGAGTCCATTGCCGATCGCGCTGCGGGTGGCGACCGCGAGATCGCGACGGTGTGCGCCCTCGGTCGCAATGACCGGCAGCACGATCAATTCGGCGTGCAGTTTGCCGGCTTTCAGGATCGTGATCATGCTTTCGACAAACGTGGTGTCGCCGATGAAATCGGCTTGTGGCGCCAGCGTGCCGTCGGGTGCCAGATAGCGCAGTGCCAGCGGCTGAATCGGCACCCCGGCGTCGATCGCCGCTTCAAACAGGTTGGCATGGAATGGCAGCAGCGTTCCCTGCGCGGCGGTGGTGCCTTCCGGGAAGAACGCCACCTGTTCGCCGTCGCGGATGCTGATCACCAGGTTCTCGAAAATCCTGCGCACATCGCGCACCTTGCCACGCGCGATGAAAATCGTGCCCGCCTGCGCGGTCAACCAGCCCAGCAATGGCCAGCTGCGGATGTCGGCCTTGGCGACAAAGCGGCACGGCTGCATGGCATTGATGACAAAGATATCCAGCCACGAAACGTGGTTCGAGACGATCAGCGCACGCGCTGCCAGCGCGCCACTGCCAGCCTGTTGAATGCTGACCGAAATGCCGCAGATTCCCAGCAACTTGCGCGACCAGTCGCGCACGCGCCATGCACGTCCTGCCGCGTCAGTCAGCGGGAACACGAACGCACAGGTCCACAAGCCCACCACCAGATGCATGCCGATGCGTAGCAAGCCGACGGCGATCATGCCGGCACTCCCACGGTCGCGCGCAACTAGGCAACCATCCGTTGCCATGCCACGCGTCCGCCGACAATCGTGGCCATCACGCGCGCGCGCAGCTCGTAACCGAGAAACGGGGTGTGCTTGCCCTGGCTGGCCAGGGCGCTGGCCTCGACCGTCCAGCGTGCGCCGGGATCGAACAGGCACAGGTCCGCAGCACTGCCGATGCCGAGCTGCCCGGCCGGCAAGCCGATCACGCGGGCGGCGTCGCAGGTCACCTTGGCCAGCGCACACGACATCGGACCGGCCTTGGCGTCCGCCACTTCGTCGGCCCATTTCAGCGCCAGCGACAGCAGCAATTCGAGTCCGGTGGCGCCCGGCGAGGCTTCGCCGAACGGCAGCAGTTTTTCATCGTCGTCGACCGGCGTGTGGTCGGAGCAGATTGCGTCGATGGTGCCGTCGAGCAGTCCGGCGCGCAACGCATCGCGGTCGCGCTGGGAACGCAATGGCGGTGACAGGCGGGCATTGGAATCAAAGAAGCCGATATCGTGATCGGTCAAATGGATGTGGTGGGCGCCGACATCGCAGGACAGCGGCAGTCCCTCTTTCTTTGCGGCCCGCACCAGCGCCACTCCGGCCGCCGACGACAGACGGCACAGGTGCACGCGCGCACCGGTCGAGCGGACCAGTTCAAAAATGGTTTGCAGCGCAATGGTCTCGGCCATCACCGGCACACCGGACAGTCCCAGTCGCGACGCAATCGGACCACTGTGGGCAATCCCGCCCAGGCCCAGATGCGGGTCCTGCGGCCGCAGCCAGACCGTGTAGCCGAAGGTCTGGGCATACTGCAAGGCGCGCAGCAGCACATTGGTGTCGAGCACCGGGATATCGGCTTGCGAGAAGCCGATGCAGCCGGCCTCGGTGAGCTCGGCCATCTCGGTCAAGGCCTCGCCTTTCAGGCCCATCGTCAGTGCGCCCAGCGGGTAGACGTGGGTCTGGTTGAGGTTGCGCGCACGGTGCTTGAGCATCTCCACCAGACCGGGCTCGTCCAGCACCGGATCGGTGTCGGGCGGGCACACCAGGCTGGTCACGCCACCCTGCAGCGCGGCCTGCAACTCCGATTCGAGCGTGGCCTTGTATTCGTAGCCGGGCTCGCGCAGGCGCGCGCTCAGGTCGACCAGTCCGGGGGCGACCACCAGCCCGCTGGCATCGATCGTCCGGTCCGCGACAAAGCCGCGCGGTGGTTCGCCGACACCGACCACGATGCCGGCGTCGATATAGATATCGTGGGGCGCGTCAACGCCGTTGGCCGGATCGATCAGATGGCCATGCTGGATATGCAGTTTCATTATTATTTTCCCGCCAGAATGCTCATCACTGCCATACGTACCGCAATCCCGAAGGTCACCTGCGGCAAGATCACCGCCTGCGCGCCATCGGCCACGGCCGAATCAATTTCGACGCCCCGGTTCATCGGCCCCGGATGCATCACGATCGCATCCGGCTTGGCCAGCGCCAGGCGTTCCGGCGTCAGCCCGTAGCTCTTGAAAAACTCCTGTGCCGATGGCAGCAGCGCGCCGCTCATGCGCTCGTTCTGCAGCCGCAGCATGATGATGACATCGACGTCTTTCAGCCCCGCGTTGATGTCGGTAAAGACGCGCACCCCCATTTGCTCCAGCCCGGTCGGCAGCAGCGTGCGTGGCGCAATCGCGCGAATTTCCGGCACGCCCAGCGTCGTCAGCGCATGGATGTCGGAGCGCGCCACGCGGCTGTGCAGGATATCGCCGACGATCGCCACGGTCAGGTTGGTGAAATCCTTCTTGAAGTGACGAATCGTGTACATGTCGAGCAAGCCTTGCGTCGGATGCGCATGGCGGCCATCGCCGGCATTGACCACATGCACATGCGACTGACGGGTATCGACCAGATGTTTGGCAATCAGGTACGGCGCGCCGGACTGGGCGTGGCGCACGACGAACATGTCGGCATGCATCGCCGCCAGATTGTCGATCGTATCGAGCAGTGATTCGCCCTTGGTGGTGCTGGACGCCTGGATATTGAGATTGATGACATCGGCCGACAGCCGTTTCGAGGCGATCTCGAAGGTGGTGCGGGTGCGCGTCGAGTTTTCAAAGAACAGGTTGAAGACGCTCTTGCCGCGCATGAGCGGTACCTTCTTGACTTCGCGGTCGCTGATGCCGACAAACGATTGGGCGGTGTCGAGAATATGGTTGACGATGGCTTTCGGCAGCCCTTCGATGGTCAGCAGATGCTGCAGCTCGCCGTTCTTGTTGAGTTGGGGATTATGCATGGGTCACCGTGAAGGACAGTCGACCATCGGCGGCTTGCTCGAGGGTCAGCGAACGGGCCGGGTCCACGGCGATGGTTGCGGCGACAAAATCCGGCGCCACCGGCAACTCGCGACCGCCGCGATCGACCAGCGCAGCCAGCATGATGCGTGCCGGGCGGCCATAGTCGAACAATTCGTTGATCGCGGCCCGCGTGGTGCGGCCGGTGTAGAGCACATCGTCGACCAGCAGGATGGTCGCGCCTTCGACATCAAATGGCAGCCGGGTCGGCTTGACTTCGGCATGCAGGCCTTTTTCGGCGTAGTCATCGCGATAAAACGACACGTCGATGAAACCCAGCCGGTCTTCCAGTTGCATTGCCTTGGCAAGCCGTTCGGCCAGCCAGGCGCCGCCCGAGTAGATGCCGACCAGCGCCAGTTGCTCGGTGTGCCCGAGTGCGGTGGTGATATGTTGCGCGAGGTCGGCGTACAGCGCCTCGGCGTCGAGTTCAAGTATGGGCATCAAGGTCGCCATCAAGGTCAGTAAAGTCCAGATCGTCAAAGTATTGTTGCAAAATCAGTGCCGCGGCACGGTCGTCGATGCGTTCTCCGCGCTGCTGGCTTAGTACCGCCGAGCTGTAACGCTCGTCGACCAGCACGGTCGGCACGTCGTAGCGCCCCTGCAATTGATTGGCGAAACGCCGGCAGCGTACCGTCATCTCGTGTTCCGCACCATCGGGATGCAGCGGTATTCCAACCACGCAGCGCCCCGGCTGCCAGGCCGCAACCAGCGCGGCAATCGCGGCGAATTTGCCGTCGTTGGTCGGGGCGTCGATGATCGAGAGCGGCTGGGCCTGCCGGATCAGCGTATTGCCGACAGCCACGCCGATGCGCTTCAAACCGAAATCAAACGCCAGGATGGTTTCCAGTGCGGGCTCCGGAGTTGCTTGCCTCACCACTGCGGATCAGGCATGCCCGGCCTCGGCTGCCAGCATGTTCGGATCAATCCCGAGCAACCGGATCGCAGCACGAAAGCGTTGCTCGACAGGCAGATCGAAAATGATGGACGGATCGGCGTGCACCGTGAGCCAGCCATTGCGGATGATTTCGTCTTCCAGCTGGCCAGCGCTCCAGCCGGAACAGCCCAGCGTGACCAGCAAGTGCTGCGGTCCGGCGCCGGCGGCGACCGCTTCGAGCACGTCCTTGGAGGTGGTCAGGGCAATCTCGTCGGTCACTTTGAGCATCGACGAAAATCCGCCCATCGGCGAATGCAGCACGAAGCCGCGTTCGAGTTGCACCGGACCACCGAACATCACCGGATTGTCGGGCAGGGTCGGATGTTGCGGGTTGATTTCGAGCTTCAGATCAACACGCTCGAACAACACCTGCATCGTCATGTCGGTCGGTTTGTTGATGATCAGGCCCAGTGCACCGCGGGCGTTGTGCTCACACAGATAAATCACCGTGCCGCCGAACACCGGATCGGTCATCGATGGCATGGCGATCAAAAAATGATCGGCCAGATTGAGCCCGTCCGGCGCGTGTTCCGCGTCGGCATCGGCAAGCGCCGATGGATCCTGTTTCGGATCAATGCCGGCGACCGGCTTGGGTGTCTTGGTGTGCTTCGCCATGCCCACATTTTAGCAGCATTGCGCCGCTTCGCTGGCAGCAAATCCGCGCTGAAGCGGGATACGACGCGCACGCAACCAGAGTCAGAAAATGGTACCGTCCGGGTTGCTGCGGTGACCACGCCGTAACCGTACCTGCCAAACAATTCCTGGAACAGAATGACTTCTCCTGCTGCAACCTTTACCTTTGAACGCGCGCTGGTCTGGTTTCGGCGCGATTTGCGACTGTTCGACCATGCAGCATTGCACCACGCCTTGAAACAGAGCCGTGCAGTCTTTTGCGTGTTTGTGTTCGACAAGGAAATTCTCGACCGCCTGCCACGCCAGGATCGACGGGTGGAGTTTCTGCATGCGTGCCTGATGGAACTGCATGCCGAACTGCAAGCGCGCGGCGGCGCCCTGATCGTCCGCCATGCATCGGCAGCGGATGAAGTGCCGCGGCTGGCGCGTGAACTACAGGTCGATGCGGTCTTTATCAACCAGGATTACGAGCCGCAAGCCATTGCCCGCGACGCGGCCGTTGCGCACGCGCTGCGTGCGCATGACATCGACATGCAATGCTTCAAGGATCAGGTGATCTTCGAGAAAAATGAAGTCCTGTCGCTGGCCGGCAAGCCATTTTCAGTCTTTACGCCCTACAAGAATGCCTGGCTCAAGCAGCTGCAATTCGAAAGCTCCGATTTTTATCTGAAATCGTATGCCATCGAGCCTTATGCCGCACGACTTGCCTGCAGCGCCGCCGCGGCTGTCATGCCGACGCTTGACGAGCTCGGTTTTGAACCGTCCAACTTCGCCGAATTGAAGATCCCGACAG
Source organism: Actimicrobium sp. GrIS 1.19 (assembly GCF_035984655.1). Taxonomy (NCBI): domain Bacteria; kingdom Pseudomonadati; phylum Pseudomonadota; class Betaproteobacteria; order Burkholderiales; family Oxalobacteraceae; genus Actimicrobium; species Actimicrobium sp. GrIS 1.19. Next base: position 56,590 of record NZ_JAXCHT010000003.1, read on the forward strand.
GCATGTCGGGCGGCCATGCGCTGGCGGAGAATTTCTTCGAACGCATCGACCGGTATCGCGACGCGCGCGATTTTCCGGCGGTCAAGGGTCCGTCGTATTTATCGGTGCATTTGCGCTTCGGCACGATTTCAGTGCGCTATCTGGCGCGTCGCGCCTGCGAAGCGGCACGCCTTGCGGCTGACGCGGCAGGCGCACAGACGTGGCTGGGCGAACTGATCTGGCGCGACTTTTATTTCATGATCCTGCACCACCATCCACATGTCGTCGCCGGTGCGTTCAAGCCTGACTACGATGCCATTGCCTGGGAGACCGGCGTCCGGGCCGACGCCGATTTCGCCGCATGGTGCGAGGGCCGGACCGGCTACCCGCTGGTCGATGCAGCGATGGCGCAACTCAATCGCAGCGGTTACATGCACAACCGGCTGCGTATGGTGACGGCCTGTTTTCTGATCAAGGATCTGGGGATCGACTGGCGCCGTGGCGAAGCCTACTTCGCCGAGAAACTGATCGACTTCGACCTCGCTGCCAACAACGGCGGCTGGCAGTGGGCCTCGTCATCGGGCTGCGATGCACAACCGTATTTCAGGATCTTCAACCCGATCACGCAATCCGAAAAATTTGATGAGCGCGGCCAGTTCATTCGGCGCTATCTGCCGCAGCTGGCGCGGCTTGGCGACAAGCAGATCCATGCGCCGTGGCTGCTGTCGCCGATGGAACTGGCGCATGCCGGCATCGTCCTGGGGCAGGACTATCCGGCACCGATCGTGCAGCACGATGTCGCGCGCAAACGCACGCTGCAGCGCTACGCGGTGGTCAAGAAGGTCGCCACGGACGCTGCTGCGTAAGCTATTTCTTGTAATAGCCGGCCGACACGATCACGTCGCCGGACTTTTCGAAATAGGCGGACTTGGCCTGGATCTCTTTCGAAATCGGATTGACCCATTTGTAGTCGACCCAGCCACTGCCGGCAGTGGCTGCCTTGTCGACGATTTCCTTCATGAAGTACTTGTCGTTGGCGTCCTTGAGTTCAAGGATGTCCTTTCCCACCAGTTTCGGATTGGCGCCATGCGCCAGCACGGTGGCCTTGAGCGTCCAGACGCTCAGGTATAAATCACGATCGACGAATTGACCCTTGGTGTTGAGTACTTCGGCGATGAGTTTTTCCTTGCCGTTGGTCTTCATGAAGGCGATGCCTTTCTTGACCAGTGCCGAGGCCTCCTCGGCGGTGCCTTGCTCGGCGGCGTGGGCGCCGGCCATGAACATGATTGGTGCGATCAGGGTCAGGAATAATTTTGAAGTGCTGCGCATGGACAGATCCTTTCGTTGAAAAGTTTGCGATGCGATCAGCGCGCCATGGCGCTGAGGGACGCGTGATCCATCGTCCACCGGATGTGGCCAGCAGTCAATTTCCACGCGCGCGTAACCGGCTTCGCAAGGGGAATTTACAACAGGGGATGGTCTTGGCTGAGGAGGGAGAACACCATGGTGACAACATCGTCACGGCACATGGGTAGCGCCGCGACGATGGTCCCACGTTGGTTGTCATTCGGCGGGGGTACTGGCTTTCAGAAAGCCCGCGATCGACTGCAGCAGGTGATGATCCTGATACGGCTTGCCGAGGTACTCGTTGACGCCAAGCTCGCGCGCATAATTGCGATGCTTTTCAGCCGTGCGTGAGGTGATCATGATGATCGGCACGTGGCGCGTGCGTTCGTCACCCCGCACGTTGCGCGTCAAGTCGAAGCCATCCATGCGTGGCATTTCGATATCGACCAGCATCACGTCCGGCGTGATCGCCTGCAGCTGTTCAAGCGCATCCACGCCGTCCTTGGCCAGCACCACCTGATAGCCCTCGCGCACCAGCAGGCGCTGCGTTACCCGGCGCACCGTCAACGAATCATCGACCACCATGATGATGCTCTGGGTGCGCAATCCCTGCACCGACTCGGTGTGCGGTGACTGTGGCGCGGCGTTGTCGAGTTCGGCAATGGCGCCAAGGCGCTCGGCGCCGTCTTCGCTGCGGCCAGGTGCACGTGCCAGCTCCAGAATGGCGCGCTGCGCCAGCGGCACCGGATTGAGAATCAGGACAATTTCACCCGAACCCAGCACGGTGGCGCCGGCAATGCCGATCATCCGGGCCAGCTGCGGCCCGATGTTCTTCACCACCACCTCGCGATTGCCCTGCACCTCGTCGACATGAATGGCGACGCGGTCATTGCCGCTCTTGAGAATGATCAGCGGCGAATACTGTTGTGCCAGCGGCGCGGTGTCACGATCACCCAGCAGCGCGGGGAGGTAGAACAGCGGCACCAGACTGCCCTGCCACTGCACACCGCCGTCGTTGTAAGCCGCCGTGAGCGGATTGGCCTTGAGCTGCTGCACCTGCTCCACCAGCACGGAAGGCACGGCATAGGTCTTGTCGCCGGTGCGCAGGATGACGACTTGCGTGACGGCCAGCGTCAACGGCAAATGAATCGTGAACTGGGCGCCCTTGCCCGTTTCCGACGTGATCGAAATCCGTCCGCCCAGCCCGGTCGCCTCGGAGCGCACCACGTCCATGCCAATCCCGCGGCCGGCCAGTTCGGTGACCTCCTGCGCGGTCGAGAAGCCGGCATTGAAAATCATGTCGGTCAATTCGGCATCGGTGATGTCGCTGTCGTGGGTCAGCAGCCCGGTCGATTCGGCCTTGCTGCGGATTCGGCTCAGGTCGATGCCGCTGCCGTCATCGGAGAACTGGATCACGACTTCATTACCATCCTGGCGGATCTCGACGCGCAGTTCACCGATCTCGCTCTTGCCAGCCGCGCGTCGCGCTTCGCGACTCTCGATGCCATGGACAATGGCATTGCGCAGCAGATGTTCGAACGGGCCGGCCATTTTCTCAAGCACGCCGCGATCGATTTCCACCGCACTGCCGCGAATATCCAGATTCACGCGCTTGTCGACTTCTTTGGACGCCTGCCGGGTGACCCGGTACAGGCGCTCGGAAATGCTGGCGAATTGCACCATGCGCACCCGCATCAGATCCTGTTGCAGATCGCGCGTCAGGCGTGCCTGGGTGGTCAGGTCAAGGGTGGCGCTGTCGACGGTGCGGGCCAGATTCTGCTGCACCGAGGCGACGTCGCTGACGCTCTCGGCCATCATCCGGGTAATTTCCTGCAGGCGTGTGAAGCGATCGAATTCGAGCGGATCGAATTCGCGGTCGGGCGAATGCGCCATGCGCGACGTGATTTGCGTTTCGGCCTGCATCTCGATCTCGCGCAACTGGTCGCGCAGACGTGAGACGTTATCGGTCAGCTCGCCCAGCGACTGGCGCAGGGTGCCGACTTCGGTTTCCAGTTTCGAGCGCGAAATCGATACTTCACCGGCCTGATTGACGAGGCGATCCAGAATGTCCGCACGCACCCGCACCAGCGGCACGACCGACACCGGCGCCACCGGGGCCCGGGTCTGGCTGCGCCGTTCCGGCACGTTGCCCGGCGGCTTGCCGCTATTGGCGCTGCGCTGTTCGACAAAGCCGCCCTGTGCCGGCTCGCCGGCTGCAACTGCGGCCATGGCGGCAGTCGGTGGATGTTGCAGCAGGTCGAACAGGTGTACGCCGCGATCATGCCGCATCATCAGTTCGTCGAGTTCGCTGGCCGACGGTGCGCCGGTGCGCATCATGTGCTCGATCCGGGTCTCGGTCTCGTGCATGTGCTGGCCCAGCGTCATCGCACCGGCCATGCGCGCGCTACCCTTGATGGTGTGCAGCAGACGCAGCAGTGCTTGCGGCGGTTGCTGGTTGTTCAGGTCCTGTTGCCAGGCGCGCAACGCGGTGCCCATCTGCGGCAGCATGTCGCGACCTTCTTCCAGAAAAATCGGCAGCAGGTCGGCATCCAGTTCATCCTTGATGATCAGGGCCGGATCGGCGCTTGCCTCGTTGGCGTTCGCAAAGACCGGCTCGGCGAAAGCCGCGCTCAATTCCAGCGGCGCGGCCGTCTCGTCAGGCAGAAATCCGCTGTCGGCATCGGCCTGCATCGGGGCGTCCATGTGCACGGCCACGAGCGGCAACGTGGTCGTTGCCAGCTGCGACGGCACAGCGGCGTCGACGTGCAACGAGCGCCGCTCAAGATCATGCAGCAGTGCCGTCAGGGTATTGACCTGGCCGGGCTCCGGCAGCGGCAGCTCGCCCAGCGCGAACTCCTGCAGCATCGACTTGAGCACCACCACGCAGTGTTCCAGCGTGTCGTAATCATCGATGATCAGCGCAACGGGGGTGCGGGCCAGCATCTGCAAGATGTTTTCCAGCGCATGGGCAACTTCCTGCAGGGACTTGAAGCCCACCGTGGCCGAGCTGCCTGCGAGCGAGTGCGACGCATGCACCGCCTGGATCGACACCGGACGCTCCGGCTCGTGACGCCATTCGGCAAAATCCTGGCCGAGGATGCGCACCAGCTCATCGGTTTCGGCCAGATAGATGTTGTGCAGCGGGACGCTGATTTCGAGGTCGCCAATCCGCTTGACGTTATCGTCCGGCTTGGTTTGCATGACGCTGGCGCGGCGGAAATCGATGACGTCGGCGCTGCTGACAGGCTCCACTGCTGCGGCCGCTTCAGCCGGTTCGGTTGCCATCCCGGCATCGGCAGGCAATGGGGCAGCGGCGCCGATCTCCTCGACGTCGGACAGGTCCGGCGCTTGGGGTTCAAGCGGCTCCTGGACAACGTCCGCAGGCGTCGCGACATCGGGCAATTCGGCGACCTGCTCGCTTGCCGGGATATCGGCAACCAGTTCTTCCACCGGTTCCGGCACGGTCGGCGGCTCCGGTTCAGCATCCATATCCAGCGGCAACGCCGGTTCGTCGGCCACGAGCAGTGCTTCCGGCGGCATGTCTGCGACGGCGTCGGTCACGGTCGCTGCAACCAGCTCCAGCGGCGCGGCTTCGACAACCTCGTCGCTCGCATCGTCGAGCGCGATCAGCGCAGGAAAACTGAACGGTTCGCCATTGCGAACCCGGTCTGCGGCCTCGACCAGGTCACCGGCCGTGTGGTTCGAGCGCCCGTCGCGCTGCAGGTCGGCGACCCATGACGACAAGACCTCGACCGCCTTGTCGAGCAAGGCATACAAATTGGCCGAACCGCCCTGGCCCTCGGACAGACGCAGGTTGAGCACCTGTTCGATGCCCCACGCAGCTTCGCCAAAGGCATTGAGTCCAACCATCCGGCCACTGCCCTTGAGCGTATGAAAGGCGCGGCGCAACGTCGTCAGGTGGTAGGTATTGTGCGGATCACTGCGCGACTCCGGCGTCGTCTGGCGCACGGTGGCGAGCACTTCCTCGGCCTCGGAAAGAAAAATCTCCAGCAATTCGGCGTCAACAGCTTCGTCAGTTTGCGGCGCCTCGATAGTGGCGGTCACCAGCTCAGCCGGCAGCGGCGCCGCGGCGGTCGCGGCAATCAGTTCACTGAAACGATCCGGCGCTTCACCCTGCGCCGACTCCGACAGCATGGCCATGGCCGATCTTGCCCGATCGCTGGCGTCGGTGTCGTCGACCAGGGTCGCGTCGCGCTGAACCTGTTGCAATGCGTCGCGCAATTTTTCCTGCAACTCGGGATTGTCAGGATGTTCAACCAAAGACATGGCCAGGCTGGCGGACTGCTGCTGGTGGTGCTGCAGTTCTTCTTCGACGGTGGTGAGTCCGTCCAGCTCGGGAATATCAAGCGATATATCAGCCAGCGTAGCAATCAGATTGGCCTGAGCGATGACATGATCAGGCGCCGACAACTCCGCCTTTTCGTGCGCTGGAACATCCTCAGGCGTCAGCTTTTTTTCGATCAGGTTGGCGCGGAAAACGCCTTCCTTGTCATCGAAGCTGAAGCGACCCTTGACGGCATCGGGGTGCAATTGCAGCGTCTCGATAAAGAAACTGAGGGCACCAATGTTTTGCGCGACGTCCTGGAAGCCATACACGTCCGGCTCGGCATCCGGCGCCGCGTCGATAAACGCCTGCACCGCAAGCTGGGTGTGTTGCACGGCCCGCATTGCATCATCCTGATCCAGCACCGCCAGGGCGCCACTGATCTGATGCAGGATTGGCGCGATGGCCGGCAGGCCGTCACGCTGGGTCGGATCGCGGAAGTATTCTTCGAGGCCCTTTTCGACCTGCCGCAAGCTGTTTTGCATTTCTGCGGCCAGCACCATCAGGGTCTGCCGTTGTTGTGCTTCGCGCGACATTTCGTCGAGCCATTCGCCCGGCTCAAGCGGCTCTTCGCCAGCCACGATCGACAACAGGCGGGCGGTGAGCGCATCGGCGCGCGCCGAAAACGTGTCGGCCAGGTGACTGATATTGTTCAGGGCATGTTCGACGAACAGCAAGCCGGTCGCCATCTCCAGACCGAGCTTGTCACCCGGTCGGGAATGCGCCGCATGGCGTGCGATGCCCTTGAGTTCGCGCAGCAGTTTCGACAGCGAAGCCGATCCGAGCGAGGCGCCGGCATCCATCAGGCGCTGCATTTCTGCTTCATACGCATCTGCCGCGCTGCCATCGCCGCCGACAATCCGGTTCCACAGGTTCTTTGATTGTGCCAGGCGTTCCCTGGCCTGCGCCAGCGCGGCCACATCGACCTGACCATAGCGTCGGCTGGCGTAATCCTGCGGCACCAGGCCGTCGAGCTGATAAGCGGCGCGAATCTGTTGTGCCAGCACCGATGGATCCTGGATGCGGGCGACGAAAAACAGCGCATCGCGCAGCAATCGCTCGGCGATGCTGGCGGAGCCTTCGCTCAGACGACGGATTTGCAGATTGGTACGGGCAAATAACTGTTTGACATAGAGCTCGGTGGGGATCTGCCCGAGTGCGACGCCTTCGGCGAAACCGTGCAACACCCACCAGAACGCACGCGATTGCGGGTTGGTCTGGGCCTGCTCGATCTCGGCAATGATGGCCAGCATGCCGGCAGCGCTCGATGGCGGCACCGGCGTATCGGATTTCTTCAGAAACGGCAGCAAGGCCATTTCAAAGCGCTTGCGCAAGCGCAAATAATTGACGGGTGCTGCGCCACCTTGAGCAACCGGTGCCGGCAGGTTCGGACGCACTGCCAGATTCGGAAAGAACAGGTCGGCCGGATGAATCCGCTCGGCGCCGCGCAGCTGCAGCAGCGCCTGATAATAAGGAAACAGACGGACCGGCTGGTGCGCGCCGCCGGTCAGCAATTCTTCCAGATATTCGATCAACGCCTGGTAGGCGCTTTCAATGGTTTCGGCAGCGGCGGTGGTCAGCTCGATCTGCCCGCTTTCCATCCGTTCCAGCAAATCCTCGGTGGTTTCGGTGAGGATGGAAACCCCATCGATGTCGACAATCTGCAGCGCGCCATGCGCTTGATGCAACCAGGCCTTGGCGTGACGCAGTGTAGTGGAGCGCGCATCGGCGTCCTCCAGGATGCCGTCAAACAGAGCTGCCTTGGAACGCTTGAGTGCTTCGCGAATTTCGCTCATCACCCACGACAACGAACCTGCATCGAAATTGTCCCGCACGCCTGGCGCAGAGACGGAAGTTGGGGTACTCATGACTACCTCGCGGGAATTCAGGAAACGACCCTCCGGAACACCGGCTGATCGTCGTGCATCGTTAAGTACCAGGACCAGTACCGCTCACGGCACCGGACGTTTGTCAGGCCGCGACGCGGAAACGTGATACCGAACTCTTCAGTTCTTCGGCAAGGCGCGACAATTCGCGAATCGACGAAGCCGTCTGCTGCGTACCTTCCTGCGTTTGTTCGGTGACGGTCAAAATATTCTGGATATTTTGCGCCACGCCGTTGGCAGACGTTGCCTGCTGTTCGGTTGCGGAAGAAATACCTTGAATCAGATCGGCCAACCGGTTCGAAACGCGCCGAATGTCCGACAGGGCGGCGCCGGCGGCATCCGACAGACGCGCCCCCTCGACCACACCCTGCGTCGATTTTTCCATGGCGGCGACCGCGTCGTGGGTATCGGTCTGAATGGTCCGCACCAACGCGCCAATCTGCTTGGTCGCCTCGCCTGACCGCTCGGCCAGACGCTGCACCTCTTCGGCAACCACCGAGAATCCGCGGCCTGCCTCACCGGCCGAAGCGGCCTGAATGGCGGCATTGAGCGCCAGCACGTTGGTCTGCTCGGTAATGTCGGAGATCAGCTCGGTGATTTCACCAATTTCCTGCGACGACTCACCCAGTCGCTTGATGCGCTTGGAGGTTTCCTGGATCTGCTCGCGAATTTCATGCATGCCCTTGATGGCATTTTCCACCGCCTTGGAACCTTCTTCCGCCGCACTCACCGACTGCCGTGCCACGTCGGCCGACTCGCTGGCGGACTTGGAGACATCGGTAATCTGCATGGCCATGTCGAGCACGGCCTGGCCGGTTTCCTGAATTTCGCGCGACTGCTTTTGCGATGCGACCAGCAACTCCGACGAGATGCCCTGCGCCTGATTCGATGCCGACGTCACCTGCTCGGCGGTGTTGGTAACGCGACCAACCAATCCGCGCAACTCTTCCACGGTGTAGTTCACCGAGTCGGCAATCGCGCCGGTGATGTCTTCGGACACCGTTGCCTGCACCGTCAAGTCACCATCCGCAACTTCCTGCAACTCATTCATCAGCCGCAAAATGGCGGCCTGATTCTGGTCGTTGGCGCTCTTGGCTTCTTCCTGCTGACGCTGCGCTTCAAAGCGTTGCAATTCAGCTTCCTGACGGCGTTCGTCCGATTCCTTGCGACGATTGCGGCTGTCCTGCAACAGCACCATGGCGATGCCGACGGCTGCCATCAGTGCCAGCAACGCTGCCAACAACATCGCGTAAAAGGTCCACGACAGCGAATCCTGCTCGGCGCGATAGGTTTTTTGCAACGCGGTCAGGCGCTCCTTGAGGTTTTCATTCTCGGTAAAAATCAACTGCTCGGACTGTTTTGCGGCGATGAAGTTTTGCAGGTTGCCGAGAATCGACGACACCGATGCCTGGTAGTCCTTGAACTGGGTTTGCAGCTCGGACAGCTTTTCGCGGCCGTCCTTGTCGGTGGTAGCGGCCAGGCGCAACACGTCGCTGCCGTTGAGGAATCCGTCGGTGATGTCGCGGAAGGTGTTGGTATCCTTGCCCAGCAAGAATGCCGTTTCCGGATTCACACCTTCGGCGGTCAGAAATTCGTTCGCGCTACGGCCCAGGCGCTGGGTCAGCATGACCAGCTGGCCAGCTGCGGAAATCTCGCGCGGGGTCGCGCCGCCTTGTGCCTTCAGGGTCGAAATCTGTTCGGTCAACTCCAGCAAGCCTGGCGACAGGACGTTGAGTTTCTGCAGCGTTGCGCCAAAACCGGCGAGCTCTTTTTTCAGCTTCAGAATCGTGCCGGCGGCCTTGTCGGAGCTCTCCCACACTTTCTGGGTGTCCTTCAGAATCGTGCCCATCTGCGCATCCGGGGTCTTGATGTCGCGGCCAAGATAGGTGCCGCCCTTGGACAGCACATTCAGGTCGCGATTGAGTTCGGTGCGCGAATCATCAAGCTGCTTGAACGCCTCCAGGTTGCCCTGGATCGCATTCGGCGCCGCTTTACCAATCCGCTGCGAGTGCATCAGTGCATCACCGGCGATCTGGGTCTGGGTCGCCGTCAGGATCGAATTGGCGGAGTTGATGTACACGAAGCTGGCGCCGGCCAGCAATGCGCCGCCCAACAGCAGCAGCAGAATCCGAACCTGTTCCTGCAACGGCAGTTTTCCGATCAGCGGCAGGCTGATGTCTCCGCTCTTGTCGAGCACGTCACCGATGAAGGTCGCGTTCTGATTGGATTCCCGGTACTCCATCGGCCGGGTCATCGGCGCCTCATCAGCGGCGACAGTCGCGGCTCCATCCAGAGCGCCCGCTGCCTCAAGGCTTGGTGCTTGCGATTCCTTGCGGCTCTTGGACGCGAACGGTAAGTTAAATGCCATTACTAAATCTCCTGGATGCTGTTGCGGTGCTGCCTGATGAGTGTGTCACGAACATCACGAACCAACTTGTAGAAACTGAACATCCTGAATGATGGCTGCCAGGTCCAGCGCACGCCACGGCCTGGCATCGCGATCAACGTAGCCATGCGCCGCCCAGGCTGGCAGCACACTGTCGGCCGGGTCTTCCTGCACGGTCATCTCGGCGACGTTGCGCAAGCCAAGCACCCGCGAGACCAGTAGCGCGCTGTTGAAAGCCAGCGACGGGCCAAAGGCGATGATGCGGCAATCCTTGTCAATGACGGTCGGCGGATGTCCCTGGAGCTGCGCGAGATCGACCACGCTGATCAGGTTGCCGCGCAGATTGGTCAGGCCGAGAAACCACGGGCGGGTCAATGGCACGGCGGTAATCGAACCCACGGAAACGATTTCACCGGCTTGCTGCAGGTCGAGCAGGCAGCGATCCGGTCCGATCATGACCCCGAGCTGGCTGGTTTTCGCCTGGGCGCCGGTACGCGCCGCCTCCATCCGCTCAACCAGCTGGACCTGGAACTCCCGCAGGCGCAACCGGCGCGCCCCGGCATCCGCCCGCTTGAGTGGCAGTTGCGCAGCAACATCATTGTGGGATTGGCTCATGCGCGAACGCTCAGCCCAGTGCGGCGATTTTTGCCAGCAATTCCTGGGGATCCACCGGCTTGACGATGTAATCACGCGCGCCTTGGCGCAATCCCCAGATGCGGTCAGTTTCCTGGCCCTTGCTGGTGCAGATGATGATCGGTACATCCTGGGTGTCGGGATCGCGCGAGATCGAACGGGTGACCTGGAAGCCATTCTGGCCGGGCATCACGATGTCCATCAGGATCAGTTGCGGCTTGTCGGCCTTGATTTTCAGCAGTGCTTCTTCGCCGTTTTCTGCGGTCGAAACTGAAAATCCGTTCTTGATCAATATGTCGGTCAGAAAATAGCGCTCGGTAGGAGAGTCATCGACAATCAGAATCTTTTGGATAGCCATGTGTAACCTTACGAAAATACTATTTGGGTTGCGATGACGCGGTATATTCGCGCACGGTTTTCAGCAGGCTGTCTTTGGTAAAAGGTTTTGTCAGGTACGCGTCGGAGCCAACGATCGCGCCACGCGCCCGATCAAACAGGCCGTCTTTGGATGACAGCATAATGACTGGCGTCGCGTGGAACTTGACGCTCTTCTTGATCAGCGCGCAGGTTTGGTATCCGTCCAGCCGAGGCATCAAAATGTCGCAAAAAATCAACGCTGGCTTGAAGTCGTTCATCTTCGCCAGGGCGTCGAAGCCGTCTTCTGCCAGCACGACCTGATAGCCCGCCTGTCCCAGAAAAATCTCCGCGGACCGCCTGATGGTGCTGCTGTCGTCGATCACCATAATCTTCAGGCTGACGTTGTCTGGCGATTCCGCGGGTGTTGTCATGGCGCTATCTCAATGAGGTTGACACAATATACGGCCCAACCCTATGTAAAAGCAAGATGCTTATAAACAACATTTAACAGAATCTAGTGGGGTCCGTGCAGACTGCCCGTTGACTTTGCCACCGCCACTGCGACGGCGGACAATGCCATCATCAAATGACAACCATTTCAAAGTCTTCCTTGCGCGCACCGCATTCTGGACAGGTCCAGTTCATCGGCACATCCGCCCAGCGCGTGCCAGGTGCAATATCTTCTTCCGGCAGGCCCGCCTGCTCGTCGTATACCCAGCCGCAGATCAGACACATCCACGTCTGAAATTCCTCCTGGGGTACGGCGTTCGATGTTCCGTTCGGGTTGACGTTTTGACTCACAGTTAGCTGCCCTTCAATCAAGTAAAATGCGAAGTCCCACATCATAATCCACCCGACGTGCAAAACCAAACTCCTCCCCTCATTCTGACTTTCGGCGCGGCCGATCCCATCGGCGCAATCGGCATTCAGGCTGATCTGGCCACCTTCGCTGCGATGGGCTGCCACGGACTGTCGGTCGTCACCGGCCTGGTCATCGGCGACACGACGCACATCGAGGACATCGAAATCACCGAGGCCGATACCGTCGCCGACCAGGCCCGGGTGGTTCTTGAAGACATGGCCGTCGCCGCCTTCAAGGTCGGCGCCGTCGGCAGCGTCGAGAACGTCTCGGTCATCGCCGAAATCGTCTCGGATTACCCGGACATCGTGCTGGTGCTTGATCCGTTCGTGAGCGCGATCCCGGACGATGTCCAGGAGATCGATGACTTGCTCATGGCGATGCGCGAACTGCTGATCCCGCAGAGCACGCTGATGGTGCTGTCGACCGTCGAGCTGGCGCGCCTGGCCGAGACATGGCGCGAGCCCAGCGCCGACGACACCCTCGATGTCGACGCGATGCGGGTCATTGAGCTGGGCTGCGAATTCCTGCTGGTCACCGGCACGCCGTGCGAGATGCATGAAATCTCCAACACGCTGTATAGCGACGCCGGTGTGGTGCGGCAGGACAAATGGCCGCGTTTGCCCGGCACATTCACCGGCGCCGGCTCGACCCTGTCGGCGGCGATTGCGGCGCTGATGGCCAATGGCCTCGAAGCGCCCGAAGCGGTCTTCGAAGCACAGGAATTCACCAATGCCGCACTCAACGGCGCGCAGCGCCTCGGCATGGGCAAGCTGGTGCCGGACCGCTATTTCTGGGCCCGTGAGCCCGGCCTGCAGCACTGATCCTCACTCCTCTTTTTGATTGGCAACATGACATCTCATAACGACACCCTGTTTGCCCGCGCCCAACTGACCACCCCCGGCGGCGTCAATTCGCCGGTGCGCGCCTTTCGCTCCGTGGGCGGCACGCCGCGCTTCATCAAGCGCGCCAACGGACCCTACTTCTGGGACGCGGATGACAAGCGCTATATCGATTACATCGGCTCATGGGGCCCGGCCATCGTCGGCCACGCGCACCCTGCCGTGGTCGAGGCGGTCCAGCAGGCCGCCGCCAACGGCCTGAGTTTCGGCGCGCCGACCGAGGGCGAAATCCTGATGGCCGAGGAAATCTGCCGTCTGGTGCCATCGATCGAACAGGTACGACTGGTCTCCAGCGGCACCGAAGCGACCATGAGCGCGCTGCGCCTGGCGCGTGGCGCGACCGGTCGCGACAAGATCATCAAGTTCGAAGGTTGCTATCACGGCCATGCCGACTCGCTGCTGGTCAAGGCCGGCAGCGGCCTGCTGACGTTTGGCAACCCGACATCGGCAGGCGTGCCGCAGGACTTCGTCAAGCACACGCTGGTACTGGATTACAACAACCCGCAGCAACTTGAAGACGCGTTTCGCGACATGGGCAGCGAAATCGCCTGCGTGATCGTCGAGCCGGTCGCCGGCAACATGAATCTGGTCAAGGCCACCCCGGAATTTCTGAGCACCATGCGCCGGCTGTGCACCGCCCATGGCGCGATTCTGATTTTTGATGAAGTCATGTCCGGATTCCGGGTCGCCCTCGGCGGCGCGCAGTCCATCTACGACATCCGGCCCGACCTGACCGCGCTGGGCAAGGTCATTGGCGGCGGCCTGCCGGTGGCGGCATTCGGCGGACGCGCGGACCTGATGCAGCAGATGTCGCCGGTCGGTGCGGTGTATCAGGCCGGCACGCTGTCGGGCAACCCGGTGGCAGTGGCGGCCGGCATGGCCACGCTCAAGCTGATCCAGGAGCCGGGTTTCTACACGCAATTGTCGGCCCAGACCCTGCGCCTGGCAGAAGGATTGACCAAGGCTGCCGAAGCCCACGGCATCGTCTTTTGCGCCGATGCCATTGGCGGCATGTTCGGGCTGTATTTTTCGGCGCGGGCGCCGGGCAACTTTGCCGAAATGATGGCCGGTGACAGAACCCGCTTCAATACCTTCTTCCATGCGATGCTGGATCACGGCGTGTATTTTGCGCCAGCTGCTTTCGAAGCCGGGTTTGTCTCGGCGCAGCATGATGACGCGGTGATCGATGCGACCATCGCGGCAGCGCGTCAGGTGTTCGAGGACATGCAGTTGAGTTAATGCGCCAGCGCGCCGGTGGCCTTGTCGATGGCACGGTCGGTGGCGCTCGGCACCGGCTTGTCGACCGGTTCGACTGAGACCGGCGCTTTCGGCGCTTCGACACCCTGGGTGGCCGGCAGCGCGACGTCCTGCGTGCTGCGGTTGTCAGCACGGCAATCGGTATTCGAATACACGGTGCGACCGGCGATGGTGCATTTGCGGATGGCCGCCGGCGGACCTTGCAGGATCGCATGCGGAACGCTGAATGCCGCCGGCACATGCCCGGCCAGCAGGGTCCAGCTTTCGGCCAGCAGATTGCGCTGATAACGCATCGCAAAAATGGCCGCCATCGCGCCATACGCCAGCAACGCCATGAGCAACGCGCAGCCGAGCAGGCTCAATCCCGCCTGGTGACGTCGCCGAATCATGGTAGCTCGGCCGAACCCATGCGCCGCAAAATCAGGCCGGTGCGGGCGCGCAGGTAGGTCGACCCGCGATTGAGATCGTAGAAGCGCGGACGCGGCAGCATCACCGCCAAGCGTGCCGCCTGGCTGGCGCCGAGACCGGCCGCCGGGACGCCGTAATAATGCTGCGCCGCGGCCTCGGCGCCGAAGACACCGACACCCCACTCGACCACGTTCAGATAGATTTCGAAAATGCGCTCCTTGTCCATAAGGAACTCAAGCATGTAGGTAATGATGAACTCCTGTCCCTTGCGAAAATAGCTGCGGTCGCCCGACAGGAACAGATTCTTCGCCAGCTGCTGCGTGATGGTGGAACCGCCGCTGACGACCTTGCCTTTGCGGGTATTTTTTTCATACGCCTTTTGCAAGGCCTCCCAATCGACGCCTTCATGCTCGGAGAAGTGCGAATCCTCCGATGCAATGATGGCGCGCTTCAGATTGCCGGAGATGCGTTCATACGGCACCCACTTGAACTGGATTTTCGCGGCCGGATTTTTTTCCTGCAGCGCGCTCTGCTGCTGGCGCATGAAGCTGGTTGAGCCGGGGTTGTGATCGACCCACCACCAGATCTGGACGAAGAAATACAACTGGATGATGAGCACGATGGCTACTGCCGCCACGATCAGCAGGACGATCAATTTTCGCAGGGATTTCATCGGGGTCTCAGAGGGTTGCAGCGGGGGTTTGCAGCATGCGCCGCAGGTCGTCCAGCACTGGCGCAGTCAGCGGTCGCACGCCACGCCAGAGATGAAATGCTTCGGCGGCCTGCTCGACCAGCATGCCGAGGCCGTCGCGGGTCGCGGCGCCGAGTTGCGCGGCGAAGCGCAAGAATACCGTCGGTTGTGCTGCGTACATCATGTCGTATGCCAGCGTTCCGGAGCGGAATGCCTGCGCCGGAACCGGCGGCAAGACATCGGTCAGGCTGGCCGCAGTGGCGTTGATGATGACGTCAAACGGTCCTTTGAGTGCGGCATATTCCGCCGCCTCCAGCGCATCAAAGCGGGCAAATTGCGCAGCCAGCGCAAACGCCCGGTCGGCGCTGCGATTGGCAATGATCAGTTGCGCCGGCCGCTGTTCGAGCAGTGGCAACAAGGCCCCGCGCGCGGCGCCGCCGGCGCCCAGCAACAGAATCCGCTTGTCGCGCAAGGCAACCCCGGCATTGGCCATGATGTCGGTGACCAGGCCGACGCCATCGGTGTTGTCACCGTAGATACGCGCGCCATCGAATTGCAGCGTATTGACCGCTCCGGCAGCACCGGCGCGTTCGCTCAGCGTGGTCGCCATGGCGTGCGCATCCAGCTTGAATGGCAGGGTGACGTTGGCGCCGCGTGCGCCACTGGCAATGAGTGCGTGCACACCGGCGGCAAAGCCGTCGAGCGGCAACAGCAGGCGCTCGTAGGTCATCGCCTGGCCGGTCTGCGCGGCAAACGCCGCGTGAATCTGCGGCGAGCGGCTGTGCGCCACGGGATTGCCGATGACCACGTAGCGATCCGGCGCGCCCATCAGTTGGCACTGCCGCGCAACTCGGCCTCCAGCGATTCTTCGCGCGTAAACTTGAAGCGGGTAATGATCTCCCAGACATCGTCCTTGTCGCCGGAACGCATGTTCGGCGGGAACCGGCCGAAGGGCGCCGAGCGCCGCACGATGCGCAGTGCCGCGCTGTCGAGGGCGGCAATGCCGGAACTGCGTTCGATGCGCGGACCGCCATCGCGCTCATAGATGCTGCCGTCCTGATACACCGGAATGTAAAGCACCAGCTCGCCATACAGTTTCTTGCCATCCTGCTGCGGGAAGTTGAGCGTGCCGCGCTTTTCGATGCGGTCCTGCAGCGCCTTGTAATACATGGCGTAGCCGACTTCGCGGGTGCTCGGCGTGATCTGGGTCTTCTTGGGACGTTTGTTGTAATCCTCGATGTTGCGCGAGATTTCGGCCTCGCGGCGGGCAATCGCCTTGCTGCTGTCCTGCAGGTCATTGGCGTCCGGCTGCGGCGCATCCTTCAGTTTGTCGAGATCGGTCAGCAACGGGACCGAGACCGGCGACGGCCGGCTCAACTGCGCCATCAGCTTTTGCTGTGCCGCCTCCAGATCCACCACGCGCCGCCGCGTCGCCTTGACGCTGTCGCCGTCCTCGGTGCGGCGCAGATCCGGCAGCGGCGACTTGGCCCGCCCGGTGGTCGCATTGCCACCGCCATCCAGGTTGGCTTGCGCCAGCACTTCAGCCTTGAGTGGCGGCGATTTGTGCTTGGCGTTGACGAGAATGACCTCGAGCCCCGGATCATCCGGCTTCTGACGCAGGGACTCAGGTGACGTGAAGTGCACGACCAGCAGGGCGCCATGCACCAGCAGGGAGACTACGAAGGCGATGGTCAGGGTCGGATTACGCAAGGTGGACTTTGGACGCGGTTAGGATCGAAGGCACCGATTTTACGATAGCGGCGCTGCGCTGTCGGAGATTGTTCCGGGTTCGGCATCGGCGTCGATGCCATTTTCCAACGGTGCGATTTCAACCATGCTGTCGTCGACTGCCGGCACCGTATCGTCGTCCGGTTCCTCGTCCTCGATCTGCGCCATCACGGTCGGCACCACCTCGATCAGGCGCGCCTCCACGCTCAGGTCGACTTCGTCCCAGCCCAGCAGATCCAGCACCACCTGGCTGCCACGCGGCAGTGCCTGCATGCCCGGCAGCTTGATTACCAGTGGCAGATCGACCAGACGCAGAATCTCATCCTTGAGCACGACTGCCTCGACGCGGCGCGCCTGCTGCTGGGTCAGCCAGCGCAGGCACCAGTAGCGCTCCATGCTGTTCTGGAATTCGCCATACGCCGCGTAGGCCGCATCGAACGCCGAGACAATGGCGAACAGGTCGGCGTCGCGCGGCTTGAACGGCGCCGCCAGCGGGGCCATCACGCCATGCTCGACGCAGGCCAGGATTTGCCACTGGTTGACCAGATCGGTATAGCGCCGCAGCGGCGACGTGCTCCATGCATATTGATCGACACCGAGGCCCTGATGCGGCGCGGCGTGCGTGACCATGCGCACCTGCATCTTGGCCGCCCAGCCGCCGCTGCCGCCGCCCTGCGCGCGATAGATGCCCGGCACGCCGTGGTCATTCATCAGCTTGCCCCAGCTGCTGTTGGCAAAGATCATCAGCTCGGCGACGATCTTGTCGAGCGGCGCCCCGCGTTTGCGGCGCGTGATCGTGACGACATCGTCGTCAACATAAAAATTGAAATCGACCCGGTTGTTCTGTTCCGGCCGCAAGCCAAAACCTTCGCGCTTGACCATGCGTCCCTGCTCCAGCACCAGCGCCCATTGCCACAGCAGCGCCAGCTCGGCCTTGTGCGGATAGTCGCCGGCGCCGGCGGCGAGATTGTCTTCGGTGACGAAGGCATCGAGATCATTGTGGCGCAGGTTGGCCGCAATCGGGACGGCCTCGGCGCGGGTCTCGGTGCTGATGACGGACCAGTCGGTCGGGTCGAGCGTGGCATACAGCGACACCGCCGGACAGGTCTTGCCCTCGGCCAGCGTGAACGATTGCACCAGGTCGTCCGGCAGCATGGTGATTTTGTCACCGGGCATGTAGACCGTCGACATGCGCGCACGGGCAATCGCATCGATGGCGTCATCGCGCTTGATGCCAAGGGCCGGCGCGGCGATGTGAATGCCCACCCGCACCGTGCCGTCGGCAAGCGTGACGACCGAAAAGGCATCGTCGATTTCGGTGGTGGTGACATCATCGATGGAGAATGCGGCGACCTCGGCGACCGGCAACACCGGCGTCGCCGGGATCGCGAACGATGGAAACTGCAAACCCTTCGGGAACTGCTCGAACAGGAAACGCGAGAAGTGCAACTGCTTGGGCGAGGCAATCCCGCCGCAGTCGAGCATCAGGCGCTGCGGCGTGGTTTGCAGTTCATTGCAAGCTACTTCCATGGCCTTGTATTCGATGCTGTTCTTGTCCGGCTTGAACAGCAGTTGCAGCGCCAGCGCACGCATCGACTCGGGCAGTTCATGCGCCTTGAGCTGGTCGACGTACTGCGCCTGGATGACACCCTGCTGCTTCTTCTTTTCAATGCCGGCCAGCGCCGCTTGCAGCGATGCCACCGGTGCGGCCTTGTAACGGCCCTTGCCCTTGCGGTAGAAATACACCGGCGCCGAGTGCAGGCGCAGCAGCAGTCCGGCGGCTTCGGCCGGGTGCGGCGCATGGCCGAAATATTCGGTGCCCAGCTCGATGAAACCAAACTCTTCTTCGCCCGCGACTTCCCACAGAAAATCGAGATCGAGTCCGTCGCAGATCACCTTCGCTTCGGCCAGCAATTCCTGCGGCGCCGGCGCTGCGAACTGCAACAGCACATCCTTGACCTTGACCTTGGTGCGCTTGCCGGACTGCATTTCAACCTGATACGCCTCACCTGCCTGCGACATCATTACGCCGGCCTTGAAATCGCCGGACTCTTCAAAAAATACATTCATTGATGACTTTGCTGGTTAGTTGTCTTTGTTCGGGATGGCCGCGCTGGCAGCGGTTTGTGGCGTGTTCCCTGCCCCCGTTTCCTGCGCCGCCATGTCAATCGTCTGGTAAATCACTTGCGCGCGCAAATCGCGTTCGATGCGTGCCACGGCGACCCGACTGGCCGG
This sequence comes from Actimicrobium sp. GrIS 1.19, assembly GCF_035984655.1. Lineage (NCBI taxonomy): Bacteria > Pseudomonadati > Pseudomonadota > Betaproteobacteria > Burkholderiales > Oxalobacteraceae > Actimicrobium > Actimicrobium sp. GrIS 1.19. The sequence continues at coordinate 75,603 of NZ_JAXCHT010000003.1, forward strand.
AAATTCATCCGGCTGGCAGGCCAGCGCCGGATGCGTAATCGCCAAGCGTCGCACCGCGTTCAGCCTGCCGTCCGAGAAGGCATAACGGGATGCGTAGTCAAAGCCGGCTTGCGTCAGCGCCTGTCCTTTCGGCACCAGCAATTTCAGCGTCGGCGGCACGCGTATTTCGTAACGGTCTTCCAGCGTCCAGGCCGGGCACCAGTACGGCAACGTGCGCGCCGCACGCTGGTACACCGCACGCAAATGGTCGAACGCGATCGGGCCAACCAGCAGTGGCGCAAGCGGTATTGTGCCATTCTCGGCCAGCGCCAGATAATTGTTGATGCGCACGTCGATGCGCACGGTCAGGCCATCATCGTCGGCATGGTCCTCGAAACTGACGGCGCCACTGCCTTCCATGCCGCGCGTATCGAGCAATTCACGCACCCATTCACGCTCCTTGCGTTTGCCGATCGACTGGCGAATTTCACGCAAGTCGATGGCGGCGGCGCCGGTGGCGCTGATGCTGTAGTCGCCGCTGACATTGCCATCTTCGTCCAGGGTCAGGCGCGTGGTGCGGATCGCGGCAAAGCGGGTCGGATCGACCGTCGGCGTGCGCTGCACGGCCGCGCCGAGTGCGGCATGAATGACCGGCTTGTCGCTGTCGGCAATCGGCAGGATACCGAACGGCGTGCTCGGTCCGGCCGTGGAATCGAGGTACAGGTTCAGCGAGGGGACGTAGGTGATCACGTGGTTGAAGGCCGGATAGACCACCGGCGGCAGCGAGTACGAGGTCTTGTCGCTGTTGATCAGCACCGTGGTCGAGGTGATCCCGCGCGCCGCCAGCAAGGCTTCGAGCAGCACGACATGATCCTTGCAATCGCCATAACGGCTGGCCAGCACCGCGTTGGCCGGATGCGGCACCCAGCCGTCGCTGCCGACCCAGGTCGCGACATAGCGGACATTGCCGGCCACCCAGTCATACAGTGCCTTGGCCTGGGCGCGCGGTTCGCCGATGCCGGCCGTGAGCGTGCTGGCGAGCGCGGCTATCTCGGGCGTGACGGCGGCCATCGGGCGCGCCCGCAGATCGTAAGCCGTGGCAAATTGCTGCCAGTCCGTAAAGGTCGTCGCAACCAGATGCGGCGTGCTGCGAAACAGGTCGACCGAGCTGGTCTCAAGCGCCGTCGCCGCCAGGTTGCGCGCCTGCCAGCGGTAGCGGGTGCGGCCGTCACGCTCGATCACCGGCAGCGCCTCCAGCCGCACGGCATCGAACTGCAGCGGCATGGTCGAGGGCAATTCGATCGATACATCCACCGCATCCCACGCCAGATTGCGGGCGTAATTGCTGCTCGCATAAAACTGTCCGGCGAAGACAGGAACCTTCTGCGTCAATTTGTATTTGTAGGACACCGCGTCGCCGACTTCGAGCTGCGGGAACGTCAGCATCATGGTGCGCTGGTCGGCCTGCGAAATGCCATAGCCCGCAGCCACCTGACCTTGTTGCAGCTGCACCCCGGCGCTGCCGACATCAATCCGCCGGCCGTCCCTTTTCAGCGTGTACGCCTCCAGCAACTCGGCCTCTTCCAGCTTGCCGTTGTAGCTGATTGACATCTTGCCGCTGTTGACCAGTGCCACTTCGGTGAACAACCGATACGACAGGTCCTGCACCACCGACCATGTCGCATCCGCATTGACCTGATAGTCGGCCTGGTACTTGAGAAAACGCACATGGCCCTCGTCCTCGGCCCATACGCCATGGCTTGCCAGAACCAGCACCAGAAAGAGGAGAGCTTTCATTGCATCCGTCAATGTTGAAGACTGGAACTCATGCTACGCCGCGTTCGGCTGCAATGCGAGGTCCAGCACGGCCGGCAGAAAGATTTCGCTCACCAGCAGGCTGCCGCGCCGGCGATGGTACAGGCAACGCCGCGCAAAAAGCACTGGCGCAGCTTGCGGCCCCAGCGCTTCGACCAGCCGCAGGCGCATCGGATGATCGGTACGCAGGCGGGCGAATTCGAGTTGGCCGCGCTGCACCAGCGGATCGCCAAACAGCGTGCTGCCCAGCGAGCGTTCGCCGAGGCTGCCAAACAGCGGCCAGTCCGAGGCCGTGGCGTTGAGCGGAACGCTGGTGTGTGCAAACACCACCGGCCGGCCGTCGCACGCCAGCACGACATTGCGTTGTTGCACCTGCACGCGCCGCGGCAGCCGCAGGATCTCTTGCTCATCCGGCATCACCAGCCCGCGCCCCTGCCGAATCCGGCGCACCCGGAACTGCCGGCTGTGCTCCATCAGGCGCGCAGTCAATGACCCGGGCTCGGTCAGCCAGGCACGCATTTGCGGCGGCGCGTTGACAGCATTGACATGCGACCACCAGCGCGTGGCGATCACTTCGGCTCCGGCGTTCTGTCGCAGAACGCCAGCACCGCATCCAGATACTCGGCAAATTCGCTGATGCCGTGATCGCTGCCGGTGATCACGCAGTGCTGCGCGCCAGGATAGTGCGCCACCATCTCGCGCCAGTCGAGCACCTCGTCGCCAGTCGCGGCCAGCAGCAGGTAGCGTGAAGGGAGAGTGATGGTTCCGATGGCCAGCGCGCGCAGCTCGTCGATGTACGCGCGCTTGAACTCGAACGGCGCGTCGGAATGAAACTGGGTGCTGACGCCGACGTACTTGTCGAGATCGCGCGGCGGCGCCACGGCGGGATTGAGCAGGACCGCGTGGGCCCCGGTGCATTCCGCCAGCCAGGTCGCGTAATAGCCGCCCAGCGATGAGCCGACCAGCACCAGTTCGGCCGGATCGACGCCGGCGATCAATTGCTGCGCCAACGCGATCGCGGCGCGCGGCGAGGCCGGCAACTGCGGACACACATACTCGCCGGCGCGGCCGAGCTGCTGCAGGCGCTCACCGAGCAGGCGCGCCTTGGACGACTGCGGCGACGAACGAAAACCATGCAGATACAGGATCATCGACGGACTTGTGCCAGTGCATCGAGCAGCCGTTGATGGACGCCGCCGAAGCCGCCGTTGCTCATGACCAGCACCTGATCGCCGGGCTGCGTCGCGGCGACGATGGCTTGCACCAGTTCGCCCAGGTCGTCGAAGGCGGCGGCCTTGTCGCCCAGCGGCGCCAGCGCTTCGGCCAGATTCCACCCGAGCGCATTTTTGCCGTCGCCTTTGGCGCCATAGCCGAACACCAGGTCGGCTTGCGCCAGGCTGCCCGGCAAGGCGTTTTTCATGGTGCCCAGCTTCATGGTGTTCGAGCGCGGCTCCAGCACGGCCAGAATGCGGGCGGCGCCAACCTGCTGCCGCAGTCCGGCGACGGTGGTCGCGATGGCGGTCGGGTGATGCGCGAAATCGTCGAACACGCGCACGCCGCCGACCTCGCCACGCAGCTCCATGCGCCGGCGTACATTGCGGAATTTGCCCAGCGCTTCGATCGCCACGCCGATTGGCACGCCGACATGACGCGCAGCGGCAATCGCCGCCAGGGCATTCATGCGGTTGTGCTCGCCGCTCAGTTCCCACTGCACCGTACCTTCGTGTCGGCCATTGAAATGGATCGAAAAGCTGCCATCGTTGTGATCCTCCAGCCGCCAGCCGGTGTCAGCGTCGGCGTCAACGCCAAACCATTCGAGCTCGCTCCAGCAGCCGCGGTCGATTACCGTGTGCAACGCCGGCTCGCGCTGGTTGACCAGCAACCTGCCGACTTGCGGCACCGTGCGCACCAGATGATGGAACTGGGTTTCGATGGCGGCCAGGTCGGGGAAAATGTCGGCGTGGTCATACTCGAGATTGTTCAGGATTACGGTGCGCGCGCGGTAATGCACGAACTTGCTGCGCTTGTCGAAAAATGCGGTGTCGTATTCGTCGGCCTCGATGACGAAGAAGATGGAGTCGGCGTCATCACCGGACAGCCGGGCAGATATCCCGAAGTTCATCGGCACGCCGCCGATCAGAAAGCCCGGCTGATACCCGGCATCTTCCAGAATCCAGGCCAGCATCGACGCGGTGGTGGTCTTGCCGTGCGTACCGGCGACTGCCAGCACCCAGCGGTCCTTCAGGATATGTTCGCCAATCCACTGCGGTCCGGACGTGTAGGGCAACGCCCGGTTCAGGATGGCTTCCATCAGCGCATTCCCGCGCGTGACGATATTACCGATGACGTACAGATCGGGTTTCAGGTCCAGCTGCTCGGGACCGAAGCCCTCGATCAGCTCGATGCCCTGGGCTTCGAGCTGGGTGCTCATCGGCGGATACACGTTGAGGTCACAGCCGGTGACACGATGTCCGGCTTGCCGGGCCAGCACTGCCAGGCCACCCATGAAGGTGCCGCAGATGCCAAGAATATGAATATGCATGAGTCACCACCAAATTGAATGGGGGAATTTTACCCGAGCACCGCATTGCACAGAACGGCAGTTTTTCAGCCGGGTTATGATGCCGCCCATGCCTATCAGTTACCCCAGTGACGCCGAACAGCTGCGCGCCGAAATCGCCGCGGCCGCCGCGCGCATGATTGCCGAAGACGGCGCCGACTTCGGCAGCGCCAAACGGCGCGCCGTGAAACAGATTCTCGGCAATCGCAAGCTGCGCGGCGACGTCATGCCCGACAATGCGCAAGTCGAAGCGGAAGTGCGTATCTATAATGAACTGTTTTTTGGCGACACCCAACCGGCGCGCTTGCTGGCACTACGCCAATTGGCGCTGCAGTTGATGACCGAGCTGGCGCCGTTTGCGCCGTATCTGGTCGGCGCGGTGCTCAACGGCACCGCCGGCGCCCATTCCGACATACGGTTGCATCTGTTCGCCGAGAGCGCAAAAGACGTGGAGATTTATCTGTTGAACAAGAATATTGACTTCGAGGTGTCCGAAGGCGCCCGCACCAACCCCAAGGGCGATCCGGTCGAAGTACTCAGTTTTATGTGGCAAGGCGAAGGGGTGCATCTGTCGCTGCATGCCCCCGACGATGTGCGTGGCAACAGCGGCAAGACCGAGCGGGCAGATGTCAACGCGCTGCGGCGCTTACTGGAAGAGGACGCAGGATGAAATCATCACGCTGGCTGATCGTCGCCATCGCCGCGCTGTGCATCGGGCTGGGAGCCTGGTTCGGGCTGCAGCGGCAAAACCAGGCGTCCAGCCGGGCCGCCGTTGACACGCTGTTCAGGCAATCGCTGGTCGATCTGGCCAACAAGCCGCAAGCCTTGTCGCAATGGCAAGGCAAGACCTTGCTGGTGAACTTCTGGGCAACCTGGTGCGCCCCGTGTGTCCAGGAAATGCCGGAGTTATCAGAACTGCAAACTGCAATTGGCAATCCGGGCACGCAAATCATCGGCATCGGGATTGATTCCCCGGCCAGCATTCGCGCATTTTCCAAGGAGGTGCCAGTCAGTTATCCACTGTATGTCGGCGGCATCGACGGCAGCGAATTGACGCGCCAGTTCGGCAATGCCGCTGGCAGCCTGCCGTTTACCGTGCTGATCGGGCCGGATGGCACTGTCAAAAAGACCTGGCTGGGACGGCTGGATGTCGCCGCGGTGCGCCGCGACATCGCCGGACTTTGATCTGGCGCGGCGGGTTTTCCTTGCCAATCGCTGGCATTTAGCCGCAAAATGCGGCGATCGTCGTGAAACGGAATGATTTTTTCGATGGCAAAGAACCTTCTACTGATCAATGGACCGAACCTGAATTTGCTGGGGATGCGCGAGCCTGCGGTCTACGGCAATGCAACCCTGGCGGATGTCGAGCATGCCGCCGTGCATCAGGCGCAAGCGGCGGGCGCCGCCTTGCACTGTTTTCAGAGCAATCATGAAGGTGCGCTGATCGACCGGATTCATCTGGCCCGCAGCGAGGACGTTGACGCCATCGTCATCAATCCGGGTGGACTGACGCATACCAGCGTGGCATTGCGCGACGCGCTCGCCGCGGTGGCGATACCATTCATTGAAGTACACATCTCCAATATTCATCAAAGAGAAGCGTTCCGGCACCACTCCTATTTGTCGGCAATTGCTGCGGGCGTCATCTGCGGGCTTGGCATTGGCGGCTATCGCGCTGCGGTCGAGCACGCACTGGTTGCGCTGTAAATTTCCTTTTTTTGCCGGCAAACAACATATAATCCGGCCTCTTTGTCTATCCATTTGTAAAACGATAATTATTCCAAGGGATTCCACATGGACTTACGAAAACTGAAAACATTGATCGACCTGGTTGCCGAGTCGGATATTGCCGAGCTCGAAGTCACCGAGGGCGAAAGCAAGGTCCGCATCGTCAAGACTCCCGCCGTACAGCCAGGACAAATGATGATGATGCAACCGCAACATCAGGCCATGCCGCAACATGCGCCGGCGGTGGTCACCGTGCCGCCGGTCGAAGAACCAAAGGGTCATGTCGTCAAGTCGCCGATGGTCGGCACGTTCTATCGCTCGTCAGCGCCAGGCACCCCGGCCTACGTTGAAGTCGGCAGCAACGTCAAGGATGGCGACACGCTGTGCATCATCGAAGCAATGAAGCTGTTGAATGAAATCGACGCCGATGCCACCGGCGTCATCACGCAAATCCTGGTTGAAAACGGCCAACCGGTCGAATTTGGTCAACCGTTGTTTGTGATTGCGTAGTGGTCAATTAAGGTTGTGTGTCGGCAGCGTCTGTCGACACTTGCGCATTCCCACCTTCTACAACACCGACATCACATCCCATGTTTGAAAAAATCCTCATCGCCAACCGCGGCGAAATTGCCCTGCGAATCCAGCGCGCCTGTCGCGAGATGAACATCAAGACCGTGGTGGTGCACTCCGAAGCCGACCGCGATGCCAAGTACGTCAAGCTGGCCGATGAATCGGTCTGCATCGGCCCTGCGCCGTCCTCCCTGAGCTATCTGAACATGCCGGCCATCATCAGTGCCGCCGAGGTCACGGATGCCGAGGCGATTCATCCGGGCTACGGCTTTTTGTCGGAGAACGCCGACTTCGCCGAGCGCGTCGAGCAATCCGGTTTCGTGTTCATCGGCCCGCGCTCCGAATCGATTCGACTGATGGGTGACAAGGTCTCTGCCAAGCAAGCGATGATCCGCGCCGGCGTGCCATGCGTGCCCGGCTCCGAAGGCGCCTTGCCGGATAACCCGAAGGAAATCATCCAGACCGCCCGCAAGGTCGGCTATCCGGTCATCATCAAGGCCGCTGGCGGCGGTGGCGGACGCGGCATGCGCGTGGTGCACACCGAAGCGGCGCTGCTCAACGCGGTGACGATGACCAAGACCGAAGCCGGGACTGCCTTTGGCAATCCCGAGGTCTACATGGAGAAATACCTCGAAAATCCGCGTCACGTCGAAATCCAGATCCTGGCCGATGAGTTCAAGAATGCCATCTGGCTGGGTGAACGCGACTGCTCGATGCAGCGGCGTCATCAAAAGGTCATTGAGGAAGCACCGGCGGTCGGGATTCCGCGCAAGATCATCGAGCGCATCGGTGACCGTTGTGCCGAAGCCTGTCGCAAGATGGGCTATCGCGGCGCCGGTACGTTTGAATTCCTGTACGAAAACGGCGAATTTTATTTCATCGAAATGAATACCCGCGTGCAGGTCGAGCATCCAGTGACCGAAATGATTACCGGCATCGATATCGTGCAGGAGCAAATCCGCATCGCAGCCGGCGAGAAACTGCGCTATCGGCAGCGCGACGTCGAACTCAAGGGCCACGCGATCGAATGCCGCATCAATGCGGAAGATGCCTTCAAGTTCACGCCCTCGCCTGGCAAGATCCTGACCTGGCATGCACCGGGCGGCCCTGGCATCCGGGTCGATTCGCATGCCTATGCCGGCTACTACGTGCCGCCGCATTACGATTCGATGATCGGCAAGGTGATCGCCTATGGCGCCACGCGCGACCAGGCCATCAAGCGCATGCAGATCGCATTGTCGGAAATGGTCGTCGAAGGTATCCTGACCAACATCCCGCTGCACCGCGACCTGATGGTCGATGCGCGCTTCATTGAAGGCGGCACCAACATCCATTATCTGGAACAGAAGCTGGCCAACAAACCGGACCTGCCAAAGGACCTCAAAGCTGACGTTGCCCCATAAAGCGAGCCCCATGAGCTGGACTGAAATCGTCATTGAAGTCGCCCGCAACCATGCCGAAAGCCTGTCGGACGCATTGATGGAAGCCGGCGCCCTGGCGGTCTCGGTCGAGGACGCCGATGAAGGCACGGCCGCCGAACGCCCACTGTTTGGCGAACCCGGCATGGCGCCCGAACAGGCCGCCTGGGAGCGTAGCCGCGTGGTGGTGCTGACCGCCACCGATGTCGATGCTGCGGCGCTGATCGCCGAAGCCATCGCCATCGCCGCATTGCCGCTGACCCCGGCCGATCTGCCGTTCACGCTGCGCGCTGTGGCCGAGCAGGACTGGGTGCGCTTGACCCAGTCGCAATTTGCACCCATCCATATTGGCAAGAATATCTGGGTCGTGCCGAGCTGGCACGACGCCCCCGATCCCGACGGACTGATTCTGGAACTCGATCCCGGACTGGCATTCGGCACCGGCAGCCACCCGACCACGCGCCTGTGCATGGAATGGCTGGAGCAACACGCACCAGCCGGCCAGTCCGTGCTGGACTATGGTTGCGGCTCGGGGATTCTGGCGCTGGTCGCTTGCAAGCTCGGTGCGGCCGCGGTGGTCGGCGTGGATATCGATCCGCAGGCGATCGAATCGGCGCGCTTCAACAGTGAGCGCAATGATTGCGAGATTGCCTACTTCCTGCCGGATGAGTTCAACCGCGATGATGGCAACCAGACCTTCGACGTGGTGGTCGCCAACATCCTGTCGGGCCCGTTGAAGATGATGGCGCCCATGCTGTGCAGCCGCATTGCCGCCAACGGCACATTGCTGCTGTCGGGCGTATTGGCCGACCAGGCCGACGGCGTCATTGCGGCGTATGCCTCGTTGCTGCCGCTGACGGTCTGGGCCGAACATGAAGGCTGGGTCGCGCTGGCAGGCCGGCTTCCCCACGGCGCGTAATCGCCATGGCGCTCGCTACGCAATGTCCGCACTGCCAGACCACCTTCCGGGTCGCGCATGACCAGTTGAAATTGCGCGCCGGGCTGGTGCGCTGCGGGTCCTGCAAGCAGATCTTCAATGGCGTCGAGCATCTGCTGCGTCCAAGCGACGCGCCGCCGGCTCCGGTCATGACCGAAGCGCCGTTGCCGGTGCCGTTGCCAATGCCCGTGCCGGTGCCGCCGCCACTGCCTGTCACGCCCTCCGTGGTTGAAGCTGCTGCCAGCGCGACCGATCCTGATCTGTATCCCGCCTTCGACCTGATCGACGCTCCGCCTCTTGCCGCACCGCCGCCGGCCGTAACGTCCCCCGAAAAAACCGCCGACGATCCTCTGCAGCGCATGACGCTCATGCGCATCTCCGACGACGATGACCAGGACGACGACGAGGCGGCGATGTCGCAGTCCGAGGCGCCAGCCGACATGGTCGGGCCGCCGGCGCCGCAGCTGCCTGACGAGCTCGACGAGGCGATCGAATACCTGCAACGCAAACCATGGCGCGGCCAGAAAAAGTCGATACGACGGGCCGACATCGAAGGACCGGCTGTGGCGGAGCCGTCCGAGGCACCCAGTTTCATCAACGACTACCAGTCCGCCCCGCGTTCGCGGCGCAAGCATCTCGCGCTGTCGGTCGGGGCGATGCTGCTGTTGCTGGCCGCGCTGGGACAATCCTGCTATCTGTTACGCGACCAGATTGCCGCGCGTTGGCCGGCGGCCCAGCCAGCGCTGAAGGCCGCCTGCGCCGTGCTGGGTTGCCGTATCGAATTGCTGGCGCAGATTGATGCCGTGTCGATCGAGTCGAGCGAACTGGCGGCACTCAATCCGGCCAGGAATACCTTCGCGCTCAATCTGCTGCTGCGCAATCGCAGCAGCACGCCGCAGCGGTGGCCCAGCATCGAGTTAACCCTGCTGGATGCCAATGACCGGCCCGTGATCCGTCGCGTATTCACCGAGCGCGACTATTTGCAGGCGGGCCTGAACGCAACCGGCGGATTCGGCCCGAACGCCGAACAGAGCACCAGGATTGCGTTCGAGCTGTTGCAGCAAAAGGCCTCGAATTACCGGGTTTACCTGTTTTATCCCTGACGCGCCACTTTCCTTAGGATTTTCCATGACCTCCCTGATCTGCGGCTCGCTCGCCTTTGATACCATCATGTCCTTTGACGGACGCTTCAGCGAGGCAATTCTTGCCGATCAGCTGCACAAGATCAATGTCGCCTTTCTGGTGCCGGCAATGCGGCGCGAATTCGGCGGCTGCGCCGGCAATATCGCGTACAACCTGAAACTGCTGGGTGGCGATCCATTAATCATGGCAACCATCGGCATTGATGGCGATCCGTATCTGGAACGCCTGGCCGGCCAGGATATTTCGGCGCGCTGCATCCGTCGCGTCGCCGACGCCTACACCGCGCAAGCCTTCATTACGACCGATGCCGACAGCAACCAGATCACCGCGTTTCATCCCGGCGCGATGACGTTCTCTCATCAGAACAGGATTGCCGATGCCGGCGCGGTCCGACTCGCCATCATCGCTCCGGATGGGCGCGACGGCATGCTCGAGCACGCCCGCCAATGCGCCGATGCCCGGCTTCCCTTCATCTTCGATCCAGGCCAGGGCTTGCCGATGTTCGACGGCGCCGCCCTGCGCGATTTCATTGATCTGGCCAGCTATGTGGCGGTCAATGATTACGAAGGCGAGCTGCTGACCGAACGCACCGGCTTATCATTTGCGCAGATCGCCGATCGCGTCACCGCGCTGGTCGTTACGCGTGGCGAGAACGGCGCGCATATCTATGCCGGTGGCGAACAGCTGGAGATTCCACCGGTTCAGGTCACGCAGGTCGTCGATCCGACCGGGTGTGGCGACGCGTTTCGCGCCGGCATGTTATATGGCTTGAGTCAGGACATGGATTGGCCCACCATTGGCCGCTTGTCCAGCCTGATGGGAGCGATCAAGATCGAACATCAAGGCGGCCAGAATCACGCGCCGTCGCGTGACGAAATTGAAGCGCGCTTCGAGGCTGCGTTCGGCTACCGGTTCTAGGACAGCTCCGCCAGCAGCAGCTGGCCGACCCGTTCGATGTTCAAGGCGGTTCCACTGATCTGCAGTAGCTTGCGCTTGCTGGTCAGCCCATGGGTGACGGTGACCGAAGTGCGGGCGACCTGCAGCCGCTCGCTCAGAAAACGAATCAAGGCCGCATTGGCCTTGCCTTCGATGGGCTGGGCTTGCAGGCGGATCTTGAGGACATCGTCAGCCACGCCAACGATTTCCGATTTCCGGGCATTGGGAGTGACCTGCACCGCCAGCCGGATGACATCGCCATGAACGCTGCACCAGGGCTGCGGCGATGTCGCCATCAGCCGATCGCGCGCGCCGCCGTGCTGGCCAGCTGGAGGGCGATCTGCAGCAGCAGCAGCGCCACCAGCGGCGATAGGTCGATATTTCCGATCAGGGGGACGATGCGCCGCAAGGGCCGCAGCAGTGGATCCGACAGTGACGCGATGAAGGGTGCCAGCGGCGCGTGGGGATTGACCCAGCTGAAAATGGCGCCGATCAGAATCATGCCCATGAAGCCATACAGTATCCACTGCACCAGGCGCAGCAGCGTCAGCACCAGGATCAGCTGTGGATCAAAGCCGGCAATCAACAGGACTTCGACACCGGTTGCCAGCAGCGCCACCAGAATCGCCCCCACCAGGCTCGACCAGTCATAACCACCCAGTCCCGGCACGAGCCGCCGCAACGGCAGCACCAGCCAGTCGGACAGTTGAAAAATGAATTGCGCCACCGAATTGGGTGGTCTCACGCGAATGGCCTGCATCCAGAAACGCAGGAGCAAGACACCTGCCAGCATGCCGGCGACCGTGTCAATAATCAGCGTGAAAATACTGTTCAACACTTCGTCTTCTCCCAAAAAAAACCCGCTGCGCAGCAAAGGCTGCACAACGGGCATTGTGCCTGAAACGAATCAGGCGCGGATTACGACGGCCGTGTTCCGGTCGGAAACGGCCATGCCGCTGCCGGATTCAACACGGTTTTTACTGCTGGTGCGACGGCAGGTGCGGCAGCCGGTTTTTTCGGTGCGACTGCTTTCTTTGGCGCGACGACAGGCTTGGCGACGACAGCTGCTGGAGCAGGTTTTGCAGCCGGCTTGGCGGCTGGCTTCGCTGCGGCCTTGACAGCTGGCTTGGCTGCTGGCTTGGCCGCAGGTTTGGCTGCTGGCTTCGCCGCGGCTTTGGCTACTGGCTTCGCTGCGGCTTTGGCTGCTGGCTTTGCTGCTGGCTTTGCTGCGGCCTTCGCTGCTGGCTTGGCTGCTGCCTTGGCCACTGGTTTTTTCGCTGCAACTGCTTTTGCCGGCGCGGCTTTTTTTGCAGCCGGTTTGGCAGCGACAGCTTTCGCGGCTGGCTTCTTCGCTACGACAGCCTTCTTGGCGACTGGCTTGGCGACCGCTTTTTTGGCAACCGGCTTTTTCACTGCCACAGCCTTTTTGGCGACCGGCTTGGCGGCAGCTTTCTTGGCGACTGGTTTGGCAGCTGCTTTTTTGGCTACCGGTTTTTTTGCAGCGACCGCCTTTTTAGCTACTGGCTTGGCAGCTGCTTTTGCAACTGGCTTCGCAGCGACTTTTTTGGCGACTGGTTTTGCAGCGGCTTTTTTGGCGACTGGTTTGGCAGCTGCCTTTTTAGCGACAACCTTCTTCGCCACTACGGCTTTCTTTGGTGCTGCCGCTTTTTTGGCGACCGGCTTGGCGGCTGCTTTTTTAGCGACATCTTTTTTTGCTACGACGGCTTTCTTGGCCGGTGCAGCTTTCTTCGCGGCGGCTTTCGCTGCGGTTTTTTTTGTTGCTGTTGCCATTTTGTTTCTCCTTCACGTGATGGAAAAAATCATGCTTAGACTGAAACCCTACCTTCCCATCGCGATGAGTCGGTCGGATTATTCATCGGCGCAAACAGGGATCCGTTTGCGCTAATGAATTCGGCACCAGCTGAACTGCTGCATCTCCTCACTTATGCAGCACTTCAGCCATACATTTGGCTGGAATACTCCGGCACGGGCATCATCGCCATGTTCCGGAGGATCTTGCGGCAAGCATTACAACCCGCATCGAGATCGTCACAACCAAAAAAAACGCCGGCAATTACGCCAGCGTCGGAAAGGGGTGAAATAAAAGCGCGCCAATATTCAAAGAAAAAGCCGCCTCACCCGGCACAACCGGGGACAGCGGCTCCAACAGTTCAGATCGGGTTCGACGTCTGCTGTTCATTGAATCGGGGTATCGCCTTTCTTTCTGGTGAACTGTCCGGGCCGGATGATCAACATGCCTGCCCTGACAATTCATGATGAGCCAACGTTGAAGAGCTCATTGTTTCGTGTGGTACTGCTTACTCCCAATTCAGAGCACCGCCTGTTTGATATTCGATGACCCGGGTTTCGAAAAAGTTACGTTCCTTTTTCAGATCGATCATTTCACTCATCCAGGGAAACGGATTTTCTTCATTGGCGAACATCGGATCGAGACCAATCTGCTGCGCGCGGCGATTTGCGATGAACCGCAAATAACCCTTGAACATCGGTGCATTCAACCCTAGCACACCACGCGGCATTGTATCCTCTGCGTATCGATATTCCAACTCAACGGCGCTGAAAAACAACGCTTTAATCTCGTCGCGAAACTCGGGTGTCCACAACTGCGGATTTTCCATCTTGATGGTGTTGACCAGATCAATGCCGAAGTTACAGTGCATCGATTCGTCGCGCAAAATATATTGATACTGTTCCGCCGCACCCATCATTTTGTTTTGCCGGCCGAGCGCCAGAATCTGCGCAAAGCCCACGTAGAAAAACAGCCCTTCCATCAGGCACGAGAAGACGATCAAGGACTTCAACAGCTTCTGATCGTTGATCGTCGTGCCGGTCGTGAAATGCGGATCGGTTAATACGTCGATGAACGGAATGAGAAATTCATCCTTGTCGCGAATCGATTTGACTTCGTGGTACGCGTTGAAAATCTCGGCCTCGTCCAGTCCGAGCGATTCGGTAATGTACTGGTAAGCGTGGGTATGGATCGCTTCTTCAAACGCCTGGCGCAGCAAATACTGGCGGCATTCCGGCGCAGTAATGTGGCGATAGGTCCCCAACACGATGTTGTTGGCCGCCAGTGAGTCGGCAGTGACGAAGAAACCCAGGTTGCGCTTGACCAGACGACGCTCGTCTTCAGTCAGTCCGTTAGGGCTCTTCCACAACTCGATGTCGCGCTGCATGTTGATTTCCTGCGGCATCCAGTGATTGGCACAACCGGCCAGATATTTATCCCAGGCCCATTTGTATTTGAACGGCACCAGTTGATTGACGTCGGTCTTGCCGTTGATGATGCGCTTGTCGGCAGCATTCATGCGACGGGTCGGGTCGACATCCGGCACGGCTTGCGGCGCTGGCGCCGGCTCAGCCGCAACATTGGCAGCGACCGGGCGACCGGCCAACTGGCTCAGCGGCGACAACATCGGCTGTGCCGCCGGATCAAATGCGGCGGTACCAGCATGTGGTGGCTTGACCGCGGGTACAACTTCCTCATCCCAACTCAACATGTCCATTCCTTTTCTTAAATGCAGACAATTCAAATTCAATTCATGTGATGCGGCGAGCAGCCAATACGGTTACTGGCAGGCTTCGCACTCTTCAAAGCCATCGTCACCCGGACGCAGCACGCATGCCGGGCCATCCATCTCGACGCTGGCCGCGCTGCCTGCGGTGGTGTACGCACTCAGGGCGGCACCGTTGTTGACGCCATCGGCCGACACGGCGTTGAGCGAACCGGTTTTCGAGGTGGATTTTTCCATGTGCGTTGCGCCAATGGTGCGCAAGTAATAGGTCGTTTTCAATCCACGCAACCAGGCCAGCTTGTAGGTTTCGTCGAGCTTTTTGCCCGATGCACCTGCCATATAGATGTTCAGCGATTGCGCCTGGTCGATCCACTTCTGCCGGCGCGATGCCGCTTCCACCAGCCAGGATGGCTCGACTTCGAAGGCGGTCGCATAAATGTCGCGCAGTTCCTGAGGAATACGGTCGATTTTTGCCAGGCTGCCGTCAAAATATTTCAGGTCGGAGATCATCACTTCATCCCACAATCCACGCGCTTTCAAATCCCGCACCAGGTATTCGTTGATCTCGGTGAATTCGCCGGACAGGTTGGATTTCACGTACAAATTCTGGTAAGTCGGTTCGATGCATGCAGCTACGCCAATGATATTGGAAATCGTCGCCGTCGGTGCAATCGCTACGCAGTTCGAATTGCGCATCCCATGCTGCTTGATGCGTTCACGCAGTGGTGTCCAGTCCATGTTCTCGGACAGATCGGCTTCAAGATAGCCGCCCCGCTCTTCCATCAACAGTTTCAGCGAATCCTGCGGCAGGATGCCACGGTCCCACAGCGAACCGCGATAGGAGCTGTAACGCCCACGCTCCTCGGCCAGTTCGGTCGAGGCGTAATACGCGAAATAACACACCGCTTCCATCGAACGATCGGCAAAGGTGACCGCATCCATCGACGCGTACGGAATCCGCATCATGTGCAGGCAATCCTGGAAGCCCATGATGCCCAGACCGACCGGACGATGACGCAGGTTCGAATCACGCGCCTTCTTGACTGCATAGTAGTTAATGTCGATCACGTTATCCAGCATGCGCATCGCGGTGCGGATGGTTTTTTGCAGCTTGACGTGATCGAGCTTGCCGTCCTTCATGTGCGCCGGCAGGTTGACCGAGCCCAGATTGCAGACGGCGATTTCGGATTCGTTGGTATTCAAGGTGATCTCGGTGCACAGGTTTGAGCTGTGCACGACACCGACATGCTGTTGTGGCGACCGGATATTGCATGGGTCCTTGAACGTGATCCATGGATGGCCGGTTTCGAACAGCATCGACAGCATCTTGCGCCACAGGTCGAGTGCCGCGATTTTCTTGAACAGGCGCATCTCGCCGCGCGCTGCCTTGGCTTCGTAGGCGGTGTAAGCCGTTTCGAAGGCACGGCCGTATTTATCATGCAGATCCGGCACATCGCTTGGCGAAAACAGGACCCAGTCACCCTTTTCCATCACGCGCTTCATGAACAGGTCCGGAATCCAGTTGGCGGTGTTCATGTCATGCGTGCGGCGGCGATCGTCGCCGGTGTTCTTGCGCAGGTCGAGGAATTCCTCGATGTCCATGTGCCAGGTTTCCAGATAGGCACAGACCGCGCCCTTGCGTTTGCCGCCCTGGTTGACCGCCACGGCGGTGTCGTTGACCACTTTCAGGAATGGCACCACGCCCTGTGATTTGCCGTTGGTGCCCTTGATGTGGGCGCCGAGCGAACGCACTGGCGTCCAGTCGTTACCCAGACCGCCGGCGTATTTGGCCAGCAGCGCGTTTTCCTTGATGGCGTCGTAGATGCCTTCGAGGTCATCCGAGACCGTGGTCAGGTAGCACGACGACAGTTGCGAACGCTGGGTGCCGGAGTTGAACAGGGTTGGCGTCGAACTCATGAAGTCAAAGCTCGACAACAGGTTGTAGAACTCGATGGCGCGTTCTTCGCGGTTGATTTCGTTGAGCGCCAGGCCCATTGCCACCCGCATGTAGAACGCCTGTGGCATTTCGATGCGGATATCGCGGATATGCAGGAAGTAACGGTCATACAGGGTTTGCAGGCCGAGATAGCCGAACTGCAGATCGCGATCCGGCACCAGTGCATCGCCGAGTTTTTTCAGGTCGAACTGGGCCAGCTTGGCGTCGAGCAGATCGGCCTCGATACCCTTCTTGATGAAGCGCGGAAAGTACTCCAGATAGGCTGACTGGGCGTCGGCTTGCGCGACTTCCTGGCCGAATACTTCCTTGCGGATCGTGTGCATCAGCAGGCGCGCGGTGACGGTGCTGTAAGCCGGGTCTTTTTCCATCAGTGCACGCGCGGCCAGAATCGCCGACTTGTGCAGCTCTTCGACCGGGACGCCGTCGTACAGGTTCTTGACCGTTTCGAACAGGATCGCTTCGGCATCGACGTGCTTTTCGAGTCCGATGCAGGCAGCCTGGATCAGATCGCGCACCTGCTGCATGTCGAGCAGGCGCCGCTGGCCATCCTCGGTCACATGCAGTTGCACCGATGCGCCAGCCGGTTGCGCAGCCTGCTGCTGGGCGCGCTCTTCCATGCGCTTGGCGCGATACAGCACATAGGCACGCGCGACATCGTGCTCACCCGAACGCATCAGCGACAGTTCAACCTGATCCTGGATGTCTTCGATGTGGAAAGTGCCACCGGCTGGCTGGCGACGCACCAGCGCCGACACCACATTGGCGGTCAGTTGTTCGACCAGCTCACGCACCCGCGCCGACGCCGCGCCCTGGCCGCCATTGACCGCCAGAAAAGCCTTGGTCACCGCAATGGAAATCTTCGACGGCTCGAAACCGACCACCGAACCGTTACGGCGGATGATGCGGTAATCGGCCAGGCCTGCCTGCTGATGCAAGGCGGCTGGCGTGTTCGCCGCGACGTTGGCGGAGCCGGGAAAATCAGATGCGGATTTCATGGACAGATCGGAGGTGGATTGCATGTTGGTGCCCTTGTGATGATCGCTGACGGCAGGTTGACTGCCGCTGCAGTGTGTTTTCAGACGCCTTCGGTAACAGGCGCTTATTGTTTGTTTTGCGGTTTGCCTGAATGCCGGCGGTGAATTTCGCCACCGGCAAACTGCTCCCTTCAACGGGGTCTGCCCACAGCCCCTGGACCACTGATGCGTCGTGCAGTTACTTGAACAGCCCAAAAGGGAAAATCACGCGGGCCACTACATCTAGTTGTGACTCGTGTGATTTGCACTAATTCTAGTGCCTCAATGGGTGAGGCGCAACGTCTAAATAGGAGATTCAGACAGATTTTTTGGTTGCATTTGCCGGCAAATTTTGCTCCGCGGTGACAAACCGCAGGACCGGGTCGGGGCAGGATTGGCGCGTATCGGGCGCAAGCCCTGATGCCCATTGGGATTGGTAAAATTGCCAGTCAAAAAATGGTCCCGGATCGGTCTTGCGACCGGGGGCAATCTGTTGATGACCAGTGACCGAGGTTAACGGGTGGATGCGTTGCAATGCATGGGTCAGGGCACACAGTACCGCATATTGCGCTGCAGCGAACGGGACCGTGTCGGTGCCTTCGAGTTCAATGCCAACCGAAAAATCATTGCAGCGCTCACGCTCGCCGAAGCGTGACACCCCGGCGTGCCAGGCGCGCTGCAGCGTCGACACGAACTGCAACAGCGTGCCGTCGCGCCGGATCAGGAAATGCGCCGACACGTGCATTCCGCGCAATCGGTCAAACCAGGGATCGGCGTCGTAATCCAGCGTATTGGCAAACAGATCGGCGATCCACGGTCCGCCAAACTGTCCCGGCGGCAGGCTGATGTTATGGATCACCAGCAGATCGATCTGGCTGCCCGCCGGTCGCACGTCGCAATTTGGCGATGGCAGCTGGCGCGCCTGCGGACACCAGCCGCGCGCGTCGATCGCGATGGCGTCGTTGGCGTCAATCGGGTTCATTGATCCCCAGTCGCTGCATGCGGTAGCGCAGCTGGCGAAAACTCACGCCAAGCAGTTCGGCCGCCTGGGTGCGGTTGAAATTGGTTTTCGCCAGCGCCCTGCGGATGACTTCTCGCTCCACCTCGTCCATATGATCCGGCAGCGAATTCGGCAGGCTGGCTTCGGCTGGCGCCGGCGCTGGCGTATCCGGCGCCGGGACGCTGGCCGGCACCTGAATGTCGCTGGCGGCAACCGGCCCGGACTTGAGCGCCAGGTCGGCGACTTCGATGACACCACCATCGGCAAACGCCATGGCCCGCTCCAGAATGTTTTCCAGCTCACGGACGTTGCCGGGAAAGCCATACTGGCGCAGCGCATCCAGCGCCGCCGCCGACAGCACTGCGGGATCTCCCGGGGCGCCGAGGCGCGCGAGGATCGCCTGCGACAACAGGCCGATGTCATCGAGCCGTTCGCGCAACGGCGGCAAGCGCAGTTCGATGACGTTGAGGCGATAGTACAGATCCTGCCGGAATTTTCCCTGCTCGACCCATTCGGCCAGATTCTGGTGGGTCGCGCTGATCAGCCGGACATCGACCGGCTCTTCGACCGTCGCGCCGATCTTGCGCACGCGCCGTTCCTGGATCGCCCGCAGCAGCTTGACCTGCATTGCCAGCGGCAGGTCGGCGACCTCGTCGAGCAGCAGGGTGCCACCATTGGCCGCCTGAAAGAATCCTTCGCGATCATCGGAGGCACCGGTAAACGCACCCTTGCGATAGCCAAAGAATTCGGCCTCCATCAAGGCTTCCGGAATGGCGCCGCAGTTAACAGCAACGAACGGCTTGTCGGCGCGCGCACTTTGGCTATGCATATCGCGCGCGGCCAGCTCCTTGCCGCTGCCGGATTCGCCGGTAATGGCAATCGGCGCCATGCTGCGCGCCAGCCGCACGATCTGGGCGCGCAGGTCACGCATGGCCGCCGACTCGCCGATCAGGCGCAATGACGGCGCCGCCGGTGTCACGCTGGCACTGCGCTTGTCGATGCGCAGCGCCGACTGCACCATCTGCCGCAGTTGCTCCACCCGCACCGGCTTGGACAGGTAATCGAAGGCGCCGGCCTTGAGCGCTGCCACCGCGTTCTCGGCGCTGCCGAATGCCGTGATCACGGCGATCGGCGTAGTGCGATTGTCGGCCGACACCTCGCGCACCAGTTCGATGCCGAGCCCGTCCGGCAGGCGCATGTCGGTCAGCACCAGGTCGTAGTCCTGTTCTGCAAGATATGCGCGGGCCTGCGTCAGGCAATCGGCGCTGTCGACATCCAGGCCCATCTTGAGCAGGGTGATTTCAAGCAGCTCACGCAGATCGGCTTCATCATCGACGATCAGGATACGGGGTGAACTCATCGGCTAATCTCTTTGCTGGATGGCATGGCGGTGCTGCTTAGTTAGTAGGGAGTGCGGCGAAGCTGATCACGAAACGGCCGCGCGGCTCGCTGCCGGCGTCGCCGTCGGCACGGTATTCGTAATCGAGCAGCGCGCCATTATTCAAACACAGTTCGCGCGCCAGATACAGACCCAGTCCGGTGCCCTTGCTGGAGGTGGTGTAGAACGGCTCGAACAGATGCGCCCGCACGGCGGGTGTAATCGGCGTGCCGTCGTCCTGCACATGCAGCTCGATGCGGCCGGTGGCCAGCACCACCACCTCAAGCCGGATGCTGCCATCGCCGCCGCTGGCATAGCGGGTCGCATTCGACAGCAGATTGACCACTACCTCGCGCAAATGCAACGGATCGAAGCTGACTTCGTGCGCGCCAATGTCACCGATAGCAATCATGTGCGGGGGCAAGCTGCGGGTGGCAATGAATTCCGCCAGCACATCGTCGAAGAATGGCGCCAGCGCCAGCGGTGGCCCATGCGGCTGGGCCTTGCGCGAGAGCTTCAGGATATCTTCGATCATCTGGTTCAGGCGACTGACGTTTTCCTCGATGATACGCAAGAGCCGCACCTGCGTCGGGCTGGGCATGTCTTCTTCGAGCAGCGAGGAGGCGTACGAAATCGCCGACAGCGGATTGCGCACTTCATGGGCGATGCTGGCGGTCAGACGGCCCATCGAGGCCAGCTTCAGTTGTTGCGCCTTGTTGTCGATTTCACTGACATCCTGCATGAAAATCACGGTCCGGCTCTCGTCGGAACCGGCCACCTCGACCGGGGCAAAGCGCAACTTCAAGTGCGCCCCCAGATCGCGCCGGCCACCGCCCCACACCGTATTGGCGTCATGTGCAGCAGCATCGTCACCGGGCTTGATCATGACGAAATGATCCGTCGAGACTGCCATTGGCTCGCCGCGGCCATCGCCGTTGCGATCGATCCAGCGCGTAAAGGCGTCAGCAATCGGTGCCAGTGACGACACGTCAGCCAGGCGGAATGACGAGCGGTCGAGCGCGGCCGGCAGTCCCAGCAGCGTCTCGGCAGCCGGATTGCAGGTGACCACGACGGCGTCGCGATCCACCACCAGGATGCCATCGCCCATGTCGGCAATTACCAGCCGGTTGATCGCTTGCTGCAAGTCCAGTGCCGCGCCTCGGCGCGCCGCCAGCGCTTCCTGCTTGATGAGCTTGGATGCCAGACGGTTGAGCAGCAGCGTGGCGAAAAAGAACGCCATGCCGTACAGCCCGGCCGTGGAAATCTGCACATCGGCGACCTGCTGCAATGACTGCAGCAGACTGTCCGACAACAGCACCAACGCTACCAGCGAGGTGAAAAACAGCGACAGCACCAATGGCGCGAGGATCGCTCCACCGGCCAGCGGAAACAGAAACAGAATTGCCAGCGACCCGCGCCCGCTTCCGGCCAGCACATAGAGCGAGGAAATGATCACGATGTCGACAATGATCTGGGTCGCCAATTGCAACAGGAAGCGTTCCCGCGAAAACGCGCCGAGCAGGGCAAAGGCGGTCGCGGCCATCAGATACACCACGCACAGCTGCATGTAATGTGCCGAGTCGCCGCCCAGTGATCTGCTCAAGGTGAGATACACCAGCAACAGCAGGGCAATGACGATGCGCGTGATATTGAAGGTTTGCAGCGTGCGCCACAGCGTATCGCGCGGCGCGCCGGTCAGTGTGATCGATGCAGCAACGGACTGACGCGACATCAGGACGGTCGGTGCAGCGCGCGATGTTCGGGGCAGCAGAACATCAGCGCTCCAGCGCCAGCCACTGCTTCCGACGCCGGCACATGGATGCCGCATTCGGCGCACTGCACCATCGCTTCGCCGTCGGCCGAGCGACGGGGCGGAATATCCATCGCTTCACGTGAAAATACGGCACGGCTCTTTTTGCGCAGCAAATAAATCACCGTCACGATCAGACCCAGCCACAAAAGGGCTTTCATGCGAAGCTCCGGTGCAGGACCACTTCCAGCACGAAACGGGTGCCGACATACGCCAGCAGCAAGGTCACGAATCCGGTCAGGGTGAAACTGAGTGCGGTCTTGCCGCGCCAGCCGCGCCAGTGCCGGCCGGCCAGCAACACGCCAAACAGCGCCCATGACAACAGGGTAAAGATGGTTTTGTGATCGCCCTTGAGGGCCTTGCCAAACAGCTGTTCGGAGAACACCACGCCCGACAGTACGGTCAGGCTCAACAGCACGAACCCCACCGCAATCAAACGAAACAGCAACTTCTCCATGGTCAGCAGGGCGGGCAGACGATCAATCGCAAGATCAAACCAGCCGGACGTTTCCGGCGTCTGCAGCCCGCGCCGCCGATGCAGTTTCGATTCCTGCAAGGCCATCAGCACGGCATGAAACGCGGCGATGGTCAGCGTGCTGTAGGCCAGCATCGCGACCGCTACATGCCATGGGAACAGGGCCGATTTGCCGTCGAGCGCGACCAGCACGCCGGGAAAAATGATCGGCAGCACCACCGCGCCGGCGGCGACCGGCAGCATCAGCACGCGCAGGCTGTCGAGCGCCTGGCCGCGGTTCTCAAACCAATAAACCCCCACCGAGATCCACATTGCGGCCGACAGCATGGTGGCAAAGCCAAGCCGCAGCGAATCTGGCGTGATCACGTCGCTCCATAGCGCCAGACCATGCAAGGCCCAACCGAGGGCCGTGCCGATGGCGATCGGCACGGGAAGACGTGCCGGCAAGGCGGCGCAAGCTGCATACAGCAGTGCGGCGGCGAGAAAGAAGTAAGTTTGCATCGCCCGAGTTTACACCAAGGCGCGCCGCCTCAGTCGACCGCAGCCGTACGGATTTCATCGTTGTGATGGCGCTGCTGCTCTTCCATCACCAGCTGTCCCAGCTCGCGCTTGAGGGCATTGAATTCGACCGAGGCCGGGTCGCGCATGCGCGGCAGGTCGACCAGGATATCGCGCTTGACCGTGCCCGGCCGATAGGTCATCACGACGATGCGGTCAGCCAGGTAAATCGCCTCCTCGATGCTGTGGGTGACGAACAGGATGGTCTTTTTCAGCTCGGCCCAGATGCGCAGCAATTCATCCTGCAAATTGCGCCGCGTCAGTGCGTCGAGCGCGCCGAACGGCTCGTCCATGAGCATGATCGGCGAATCCAGCGCCAACACGCGCGCGATCGCGACCCGCTGCCGCATGCCGCCCGACAGGTCCTTGGGAAACCGGGTCCGGAAATCCTTCAATCCCAGCGTGTCGAGCAAGGCCAGCACGCGCGGCGCGATGGTGGCCTTGTCGAGGTCCTTGATTTCAAGACCGAAGGCGACGTTCTGTTCAACCGTCATCCACGGAAACAGCGCGTACTCCTGAAACACCATGCCGCGATCCGGACCCGGCCCGGTGACGGTCCTGTCGCCGGTGACGATGCTGCCGGCGCTCGGCAATGAAAACCCGGCGACCGCGTTCAACAGCGTCGACTTGCCGCAACCGGATGGTCCCAGCAGGCAGACGAACTGGCCGCTGACGATGTCCAGGTTGATATCCTGCAGTGCCACCACGTCGCGCTCACCGGTACTGAATACCTTGCTGACGCCCTTGATCTGGATCGGGGATGCGCTCATTTCAATTCTCCAGACCACGGTGCCAGCGCAGCAAATGGTTATTCAACCGAGTCACCGCCAGATCGATTGCCAGACCGAGCATGCCGATGCTGATCATGCCGGCGATAATTTTGTCGGACCAAAAATATTCACGCGCCTCCAGGATGCGGAAACCCAGTCCGTTATTGACCGCGATCATTTCCGCCACGATCACCACGATGAACGCGGTGCCGATGCCGATGCGCACCCCCGACAGAATGTACGGGACTGCAGCCGGCAGCATGATGCGCAGGAATAGTGTGCGCTGGTTGGCGCCCAAGTTGCGCGCCGCGCGCAGATAGATGCTGTCGACATTGCGCACGCCGGCAATCGTGTTGATCAGGACCGGAAAGAAGGCGCCAATGGCGATCAGAAAAATCGCCGGCGGATTGCCCAGCCCGAACCACAGGATCGAGAGCGGAATGTAGGCAATCGGCGGAATCGGCCGCAGCACCTGGATCAAGGGATTCATCCACGTATAGACGCGCTGGCTGGAGCCCATCGACAGCCCGAGCGGCAGCGCCAGTCCCGCTCCCACGGCAAAGCCGACCAGCACGCGGTACATGCTGCTCATGGTGTCGTGAATCAGCTCGCCCGAAAACAGCCAGATGAACCAGTTGCCCGACTCCGCGCCATATGGACTCGTCGGCAGCAGGTATTCAATCCACTTGCGCAGCACCGCCAGCGGCGATGGCAGCACCAGCGCATTGACCCATCCCATGCTGGAAAACATCTGCCACACCGCCAGCGCAATCAGCGGCACGATCAGCCCGGTAGCGGCGCGCCGCAGGTTCAGGTTCGTCATGCGCACTTACTTGACGTTGAGGGATTTTTTAGCCTGGTCGAGCAGGTCGGTCTTGACCCAGTCCCTGGCCACGGGCGGCTTGGCCATCTTGCCAATGCCATACTTCACCATCACGTCAGTGGTGATCTGGATGTGCTCCGGGGTGATGTCGAACGAGTACGGCGAATTGGCAATCGCGTCATTGAAATCATCCTTGCTGATCTGTCCCTTGAACAACGTCTCGGTGACGAACTTTTCGGCCGCGCCCTTGGTGTCGATGAACGTGCGCGTCGCTTGAACAAAGCAGCGCATGAATTTTTCGGCCAGCGGACGACGCTCGTTATAGAATTTTTCGGTCATCACCAGCGTGCGCACCGGCTCGCCAATCGGCGTGTCGTAAGGCTTCATGACCTCGACGCCGAAGCCCTTGTTGATGGCCTGCGACGATTGCGGCTCGGTCTGCATGATGGCATCGAGGTTCTTGCCCAGCAGTGCCTGATTCAGATCCGGGTAGGCCAGATAAATCAATTGCACATCCTTGCCCGGCACATCCGCCGAGGTCAGGCCGTTCTGGGCCAGCTCCGCGGCCAGCAGCACTTCCTGAATGCCACCGCGGGTGACGCCGACCTTCTTGCCCTTGAGATCCTTGACCGACTTGATGCCGGAATCTGGCCGCGCAACCAGCCGGGCGCCACCCTTGGCAAAGCCGGCCACCACATAGATCGGCGTACCGTTGGCGCGTCCGGAAATGGCGGCCTCCGACGCAGTCGCGCCGACATCCAGTTCACCGGCAATGATGGCCTGCATGATGTCGAGCCCTTTGGCAAAGGTGCGTTCCTCGACCTTGATGCCGCATTGCGGTGCGATTTCCTTGATGTACGAGACGGCGCCGAAATGGGCCAGCTTCAGATTGCCGAGGCGGATGACTTCCTGGCCCTGGGCCAGCATGGAAGTGGCAGCGAATGCGAAGGCGATACAGAACTGGGGGATTATTCTTTTAGGCATACTGGTCTCCGGAAAATAAACGTGTTCTTCTTATTATGCTGGGTTCGGGCAACGCGGGCGACAAAGATGTCGTTTTCGCCAATGTGGACTATACGTAGCGCCAACGCCAGCCCGATGACAGGAATCCCGAACAATCGGCCTGCATCGGTTAAAATTACGCTCCCCCGCGATGCACAGAGCTTCTGCCGCATTGACCACTGACCTCCCACCGCATAGACCACACGCCCATGTTAGACAACCTGACCCAACGCCTTGCCAAAGTCGTCAAGACCATGCGTGGCGAAGCCCGCCTGACCGAATCCAATACCGCCGAGATGTTGCGCGAAGTGCGGCTGGCGTTGCTGGAAGCCGACGTCGCCCTGCCGGCCGTGCGCGAGTTCATTGCCAAGGTCAAGGAAAAGGCGATGGGCGAAGAAGTCCTGGCAGCACTCTCGCCGGGCCAGGCCTTGGTCGGCGTGGTGCAGCGCGAGCTGGCTGCGATGATGGGTGCAGATCTTGGCCCGGAGGCGTCCCTGTTGAGTTTTGCGACGCAACCGCCCGCCGTGATCCTGATGGCCGGGCTGCAGGGCGCCGGTAAAACCACCACGGTCGGAAAGCTGGCAAAATTTCTGAAGGAAAAGCACAAGAAAAAGGTGCTGACGGTTTCTGCCGATGTGTACCGCCCGGCGGCCATCGGCCAGTTGCAGACCGTCACGGCGCAAGTCGGCGCTGATTTCTTTCCGTCGCTGCCGACTGACAAGCCAGTCGCGATCGCATTGGCCGCCCTCGACTTCGCGAAACGGCACTATCACGATGTTCTGATCATCGACACCGCCGGCCGGCTCGGCATTGATGCCGACATGATGGCCGAAATCGCCGCCTTGCATGCCGCGGTCAAACCAATCGAAACCCTGTTTGTGGTCGACGCGATGCTCGGCCAGGACGCCATCAATACCGCCAAGGCCTTCAACGATGCGCTGCCACTGACCGGTATCGTGCTGACCAAGCTGGACGGCGATGCGCGTGGCGGCGCCGCGCTGTCGGTGCGCCACATCACTGGCAAGCCGATCAAGTTCGCCGGTGTCGCCGAAAAACTTGACGGCCTTGAAGCCTTCGATCCGCAGCGCATGGCCAACCGGATTCTGGGCATGGGCGACATTCTGGCGCTGGTCGAGGAGGCGCAAAAAGGCGTCGACATGGCCGCCGCGCAGGACATGGCGCAAAAAATCAAATCCGGCGGACGCTTCGACCTCAATGATTTCAAGGCGCAACTGGGCCAGATGAAGAAGATGGGTGGCATGGCCAGCATGATGGATAAACTGCCGGCGCAATTTCAGCAGGCTGCCGCTGGCGCCAACATGGGCAACGCCGACAAGCAGGTGCGCCGCATGGAAGGCATCATCAATTCAATGACACCGCAGGAACGCGCCAAGCCGGAGTTGATCAAGGCCACGCGCAAGCGCCGCATCGCCGCCGGCGCCGGCGTGCAGGTGCAGGAAGTCAACCGGATGCTGGCGCAGTTCGACCAGATGCAATCCATGATGAAGAAGCTCAAAGGCGGCGGCATGATGAAAATGATGCGCAGCATGAAGGGCATGATGCCCGGCGGCGGCATGCGCTGATGATGTGGCAGCCTTTCAGTTAACCGGACAACGAGTGACTTCAGGTCATCAAATGGTGCGGTGCGCTCCCGCAAACCGGTGCCGGGTCTGGCTTTCTCCTATGAAGATGTGCCGTAAAACCTGCTCCAAAATAGCGTTACAAACGATCAAAAAAGGCTTGCATAGCCGGAAAATCCCCACCACTATTAGCGGTGCGTGAACTGGCGCATGTTCCGAACACTTTTGTGAAGGAGGTTTGAAGATGGCATTAGCAAAAAAACCCGCAGCCGCGAAACCGGCCGCCAAGACGCCCGCTGCGAAAAAACCCGCAGTAGCGAAAGCCGCGGCGCCTGCCGCGGCCAAGAAAGCACCAGCAGCAAAAGCAGCAGCGCCAGCAAAAGTCGCCGCCGCCAAACCCGCTGTAAAAAAAGCAGCAGCAGTAAAGCCGGCAACGCCGCGCAAACCCAATGCCGCCTTCATGAAACCGATGACACCATCGGCCGTGCTGGCCGCCGTGGTTGGCGCAACACCGTTGCCACGCACGGAAGTCACCAAGAAGGTCTGGGAGTACATCAAGAAGAATTCGCTGCAAGATGATGCAAACCGACGCATGATCAACGGCGATGACAAACTGAAAGCTGTGTTTGGCGGCAAGAAGCAAGTGTCCATGTTTGAAATGACGAAACTCATTTCGGATCACTTGAAATAATTCTGCCCTGGTGCCAAACAAAAGCGCCCGCAAATTGCGGGCGTTTTTGTTTGCGTGAACCCTTCTCAGATGCTGCGATATTCCCACTTGCGCCACGCCGCCAGCACCGCATTGGGATATTCCGGCCGGCCGCGGCTGCCGTTGTAGCGTCCCAGTGCGAGGTACAGGTCACCCTGCTCCATGTCGATGTAGTGACGCAGGATCGCGCAGCCAAAGCGCAAATTGGTCTGCATGTTGAACAGCTTGCGACGGTCGTTGTCGCCGATGATGCGGGTCCAGAATGGCATGACCTGCATATATCCGTGCGCGCCAACCGGTGACAGCGCATATTTGCGAAAGGCCGATTCGACCTGAATCAATCCCAGCACCAGTCCCGGATCGAGGCCGGACCGGCGCGCCTCATACCAGGCAGTTTCAAGAAATTCCATCCGGACCTGCACGTCGGGCAGCTTCTTTTTCAAACGCTCCGACATCTCACCCATCCAGTACAGGTACTGGATGCGCTCCCTGATATCCGTGAAGCGCGCCTTTGGCGGCGCCGAATCGGACAACGAACGCGACAAGGCGATCCGCACCGAATCGGCCATCGCCTCCTCTTTCTGATTTCCGGCAAACGCGAGCCCTGAGCCGGCCAGCAAGACCGCCAGCACCACCAGCCGCAAGCTGTGCAGCAGCGTTGTCATGCTACCGCGTCCATTGTCGTCGTCATTGCGCACCTCAGCGAAAACGGGAACATCGCCCGCCTCCGTGAGTGGCAGCGCCGCCCGAACAATTCCGTCATGAGCGCGTGGAACCGCAATCACGCGTTCAAACGGGCCTGGGTAAATGCGAGTATCTCGCTGATGTCGACTGCCGTGGCAGTGCTCTCGCGACGGCCCTGATACTCCAGTTTGCCGTCCTTGAGTCCACGGTCGCCAATGACGATGCGATGCGGCACGCCGATCAATTCCCAGTCCGCGAACATGGCGCCCGGACGTTCGCCGCGATCATCCAGAATCGCGTCAATGCCGGCTGCCAGCAGATCGGCCAGAAAGGAATCGGCGGTCTGCTTGACAGCCTCGCTGCGGTCATAGCCCATCGGACACAACACTACCTCGAACGGCGCCAGCGCGCGTGGCCAGACGATGCCCTTGTCGTCGAAGTTCTGCTCGATCGCCGCGCCCAGGATACGCGTGACACCAATTCCGTAACAGCCCATCTGCAGCAATTGCGGCTTGCCGTTTTCGTCGAGAAAGGTGGCGTTCATGTCTTCCGAATAACGGGTGCCGAGCTGAAACACGTGACCGACTTCGATGCCGCGCTGGATTGCCAGCACGCCCTTGCCATCCGGCGAAGCGTCGCCCTCGACCACGTTGCGCAGATCGAACACTGCCGGCTCGGGCAGATCGCGTCCCCAGTTCACGCCGGTGAAATGGAAATCCGCCTGGTTGGCGCCGCAGATGAAATCGCTCATCTGGGCCACCGTCCTGTCGGCAATGACTTTCACCGGACGGGTGGTATTGATCGGCCCCAGATATCCTGGCGGCGTACCGAACCAGTCGACAATTTCCGCCTCGGTCGAGAAACGGTAGTTGGCCAGGCCCGGCACCTTGGCGGCCTTGATTTCATTGAGCTCATGGTCGCCGCGCAACAGCAGCAACCAGACTTGCGGATTCGCCTTGCCGTCGGCGTCCTGCTCGACGGTCAGTACGATCGACTTGACAGTGTGCTGCAAGGGCACCGACAGGAGCGCCGCGACGTCTTCGCACTTTGCCTTGCCGGGCGTCGCGGTCTTGGTCAGTGCCGCAGCCGGGGCGCTGCGTGCGGTGGCGATCGTGGCCGCTTCGGCCGCCTCCATATTGGCCGCGTAGTCCGACGTCGGGCAATACACGATGGCATCCTCGCCGGTATCGGCGATCACATGGAATTCATGCGAGCCGGAGCCGCCGATGGCGCCGTTGTCCGCCGCCACGGCACGAAATTCGAGGCCAAAACGCGTGAATATGTGCGTGTAGGCGTCGAACATGATCTGGTACGAGACCTTCATCGCGGCTGGATCACGGTCGAACGAATAGGCATCCTTCATCGTGAATTCACGCCCGCGCATCAGCCCGAAACGCGGGCGGCGCTCGTCGCGAAACTTGGTCTGGATGTGATAAAAATTGATGGGCAGCTGGCGATACGATTTGATTTCCGTGCGGGCCACGTCGGTGATGACTTCCTCCGAGGTGGGCTGGATGATGAAATCGCGGCCATGCCGGTCTTTTACCCGCATCAGCTCCGGGCCGTATTGTTGCCACCGACCGGTCTCTTGCCACAATTCGGCGGGCTGAACCACCGGCATGAGCAATTCGACAGCGCCGGCACGATTCATTTCGTCGCGCACGATCGCCTCGACCTTGCGAATCACGCGCAAGCCCATGGGCATGTAGGTGTAGATACCGGAGCCGAGACGTTTGATCATCCCCGCACGCATCATGAGCTGATGGCTGATGATTTCGGCGTCTGCAGGTGCTTCTTTGAGGGTGGAAATAAAAAACCGGGAAGCGCGCATGGCGGTGAATTCTTTTTAAAAAGAGAGAGTTATAATCATTCCAATTTTAAAGGATTAGTTGGCTGATGCGCTCACCCTTCGCACAATTGAACCCATTTGAGTTTAAAACGCTCCGCCAGAGTAACGTCGCCGTGATTTAAGCTCGAACGCTTTTGGCGTGCACTGGGCCAGCGCACCGGACCGCAGAAAGTTTGAGGTGCACTATGCTGGACCGTGAAGGCTTTCGCCCGAACGTCGGCATCATTTTGCTCAACACCCATAATGAGGTGTGGTGGGGAAAGCGGGTGCGTGAGCATTCGTGGCAATTCCCCCAGGGCGGAATCAAATATGGCGAAACGCCAGAGCAGGCCATGTTCCGCGAACTCGAGGAAGAGATCGGGCTGCGCGCTGAGCATGTCAAAATCATCGGCCGCACGCGCGACTGGCTGCGCTACGAGGTCCCCGACCGCTTTATCAAACGTGACATTCGCGGCCACTATCGCGGGCAGAAACAGATCTGGTTTTTGCTGCGCATGGTGGGACGAGATTGCGACGTCAACCTGCGCCTGACCAACCATCCCGAATTCGATGCCTGGCGCTGGCATGACTACTGGGTTCCGCTCGATGTCGTGATTGAGTTCAAACGCGATGTCTATCAGCGCGCATTGCATGAACTGTCACGCTATCTGCAACGTCCATTGGTCGAGGCGCACCAGCGTCACGTCGCCAGACAAGGTCGTACCGACCCGGCGCCACTCATCGTGGCAGATCCGGTGTTGATTGTCCCTAACCCTGAATGACATTTCACATGATTTCGACGTTGAATTTTTTACGCAGCAACGCTGCGCGCTTCCTGTTTCTGGCAACCGTTTTGACGCAACTTTCCGCGCAGGCCGAATCGCGCTTTGAAGAGGATTTTTCCGACACCGAAAAACCGTGGCAGGAAATTGCAGTGCAGTTGCCAAAGCTGTCCGACAAGATGGTCTTGCTGCCGTTTGACGTGAGTGCGACCGCCACCCAGTCGTTTGCCATTGCACCCGACTCGCTTACGCTCGGCGACGATGGCGTCATTCGCTATGTGCTGGTCGCAGTCAGCGCAAGCGGCGCGAAAAGCGTCAGCTACGAAGGACTGCGCTGCGCCACGCTGGAAAAAAAGCTGTATGCATTTGGCCGCCAGGATGGCAGCTGGTCACGGTCCAGGCGTGACCAATGGGAGCCGATCAGCGGCAATGCCGCCAATCGTCAGCACGCGGCACTGGCACAGGACGTGTTTTGCGACGGCAAGACCGTCGCTGGCAAACCGACCGACATGATTGCCCGCCTGAAAAGCGGAAAATCGCTCAACGACCATCGGCTGCAATAAACCGGGCCTGGCGACGACTACAGCAGCACCATGTTGTCGCGGTGAATCAGCTCCGGCTCTTCAACGAATCCGAGAATGCTCAGGATATCTGCCGAGGGTCGGCGCATGATGCGGCGCGCCTCCGAACTGGTGTAGTTGGTGATGCCGCGAGCAACTTGCCGACCCTGATGGTCAAGGCAGGAAATCACCGCCCCCCTGCCAAACTCGCCCCTGACTTCGATCACGCCAATCGACAACAATGACTTGCCCTCGGCGGACAACTTCCTGACCGCGCCATCGTCGAGGACGACAGCGCCGGCCGTCTGCAGGTGATCTGCCATCCACTGCTTTCGGGCGGTAAGTTGCGCCGTCGATGCCGTCAACTGGGTGCCAATCGTCTCGCCAGCAGCCAGGCGCAACAGGACATTTTCTTCTCTCCCCGATGCGATCACGGTGTGGGCGCCCGAAGTCGCCGCGCGTTTGGCGGCGAGAATCTTGGTCAACATCCCGCCTCGTCCCAACGCCGACCCGGCGCCGCCTGCCATGGCCTCCAGCGCCACATCACCGGCCTGCGCGTGTCCGACAAAGCGTGCTGTTGCATCCTTGCGTGGATCGGCGGTGAACAGCCCGCGCTGGTCGGTCAGGATAATCAGGGCATCGCCCTCGATCAAATTGGCCACCAGCGCACCCAGCGTATCGTTGTCGCCGAATTTGATTTCATCCGTCACCACCGTGTCGTTTTCATTGATGACGGGGACCACGCCATAGCGCAGCAACGTAAATAATGTCGAACGTGCATTCAGATAGCGCTCGCGATCAGCAAGGTCGGCATGCGTCAGCAGGACCTGGGCCGTCCCGAGTCCATGTGCGCGAAAACTGGTTTCGTACACTTGTGCCAACCCCATCTGTCCGACCGCCGCACACGCCTGCAATTCATGGATGCCGGTCGGACGCTTGTCGAAACCGAGCCGCTGCATGCCTTCTGCGATGGCGCCGGAACTCACCAGCACGACCTCCTTGCCCATCAAGCGAAGTTGCGCAATCTGCGCCGCCCACTTGGCAATGGCGGCATGATCGAGGCCCTTGCCATCGTTGGTCACCAGCGACGAACCCACCTTGATGATGAGTCGTTTGGCGTGTTGAATCAGCGAGGTGGATTGTTCTGCAGTGGTCATCGGAGGGTTGCGTCGTCGTTCAATGTTTCAGGATACTTGACTGGGTGCAAAGCCGCCATGGAAAGCGGGCGTAAAAAAGGCGCGAGAAGAACTCGCGCCTGGCAAGGTGCTGCCATTTATTCCATGACTTTGAAGCGAGGATCATCGGCATCAATCGAAATGATGCCGCGCGCTTCTTCACTCATCTGGGTTTCTTCGGCACGATATTCGAGCGCGCGCTGTTCCGCCAGATAGTTGTACGTTGCGATGACCAGTTCCGGACAGCCATCGTGGTTCAAGGCGGAGATTTCAAACACCGGCCCCTTCCAGCCAAAGCGCTTGACGAAATCCTTGACGCGCTTTTTCCGCTCGCCCTCCGGCACCATGTCGAGTTTATTCAACACCAGCCAGCGTGGCTTGTCGAACAGCGATTCGTCATATTTCTTGAGCTCCTTGA
The DNA here is from genome assembly GCF_035984655.1 of Actimicrobium sp. GrIS 1.19. NCBI lineage: Bacteria > Pseudomonadati > Pseudomonadota > Betaproteobacteria > Burkholderiales > Oxalobacteraceae > Actimicrobium > Actimicrobium sp. GrIS 1.19. Next base: position 108,747 of record NZ_JAXCHT010000003.1, read on the forward strand.
CGATCGCCTTGGCTTCCTTGACCGGGTCAACGTTGTCAAACGGCGCCAGATCGACAATATGCAGCAGCAAGCGGGTGCGCTGCAGATGGCGCAGGAACTGCACGCCGAGCCCAGCACCGTCCGCTGCGCCTTCGATCAGGCCCGGGATGTCGGCAATCACGAAACTCTTTTCATGGCTGACACGCACCACGCCCAGATTCGGATGCAGGGTCGTAAATGGATAATCGGCGATTTTCGGCCGGGCATTGGAGACTGCCGAAATATAGGTCGATTTGCCGGCGTTGGGCATGCCGAGCAATCCGACGTCGGCCAGCACCTTCAGTTCGAGACGCAGTTCGCGTCGCTCGCCCTCTTTGCCGTCGCCTTTTTGACGCGGCGCGCGGTTGGTCGATGTCTTGAAATGGATATTGCCCCAGCCGCCTTCGCCGCCTTTTGCCAGCATCGCCTGCTGGCCATGCTCGGTCAGGTCTGCAATGATTTCGCCATTGACGTGATCGATGATCAGCGTGCCAACCGGCATGCGCAGGAAGATATCGTCTGCGCCCTTGCCATAACAATCCGCACCCCGGCCATTTTCGCCGTTGCGCGCCTTGTGCATTTTCGAAAACCGGTAATCGACGAGCGTATTGATATTGCGGTCTGCCACCGCCCAGATGGTGCCGCCCTTGCCCCCATCGCCGCCGTCAGGGCCGCCGAAAGGTCTGAATTTTTCCCGACAAAAGGAGGCGACGCCGTTGCCGCCGTCGCCAGCAATGACTTCGATTTTTGCTTCGTCGATAAACTTCATGATGTCCCGCCATAAACTAAAAAGGCTCCACCGGAAGCAGAGCCTTTTGATTGAAGGCTTACGCCTTGCCTACTATTTGTGCCAGCGCTTTACGCGGCTACCGCTGCTGCAACCACCGTCGCATATTGACGTTGTGTTGCACCTTTGATTACAAACTGTACTTTACCTGGAACCAGCGCGAACAGGGTGTGATCCTTGCCCATGCCAACGTTGTCACCAGGATGTGTCTTGGTGCCGCGTTGACGAATGATGATTCCGCCGGCATTGATTGCCTGGCCGCCGTAGACTTTCACGCCAAGGCGCTTTGATTCCGAGTCACGGCCGTTGCGCGTAGTGCCGCCGCCTTTTTTGTGTGCCATTTCAAGCTCCTTCGATTCTGGTTTGCCCGAGCAACGCCGCTAAATTAGCCGTTGATCGAGACGATTTGCAATTCGGTGTAATTTTGACGATGGCCCTGGTGCTTCTGGTAATGCTTACGACGGCGCATCTTGAAAATCTTTACCTTATCGTGGCGACCGTGCGCCAAAACCGTAGCCAGGACCGTGGCACCTTCAACCAATGGTGCACCAAACTTAATGGTGTCACCCGCGCCCACTGCGAGCACTTGATCGATGGTGATTTCGGAACCAATGTCTGCCGGTATCTGTTCTACTTTGAATTTTTCACCAGCGACAACTTTATACTGCTTGCCACCGGTTTTTATGACCGCGTACATGGAAAACCTCATCAATGAATTAAGGGACTGAAGATCAGAACCCCCACGATTTCGCACTGGAATTACACGCAGAATCGGGAGAGCCGCAGATAATACATGAACTCGGCACTGCGGTCAAAGTCCGTGCGAAATAGTCTGGCTGCAGCCCACACGGCCAACCCCTGGGCACCGGCAGGCGAGCCCGGCGATCTTAAACGCACGCGGGAGATAAGCGCGGGGCATCGTATAATCGATCCAATTTCTGATTCCCAGCAGGCCTACCTTGTTCGCAGCCCAAGCTCTCGCACCTCGATCCCTCGCCACATCCGCCGTCAGCGATGACATGGAGGCAGTCAATAAGGTGATCCGGAAACAATTGCATTCCGATGTCGCTTTAGTCAATCAAATTGCCGAGTACATCATCAGTGCCGGCGGCAAGCGCATTCGGCCGGTGCTGGTACTGCTGGTGGCCAAGGCATATGGCTACCGCGGCACCCACCATCATGAGCTGGCCGCCGTGGTCGAATTCATTCACACCGCGACACTGCTGCACGACGATGTGGTCGACGAGTCTGCCCTGCGGCGCGGGCGGCAGACCGCCAATGCACTGTTCGGCAACGCGGCCTCCGTGCTGGTGGGCGACTTTGTGTACTCACGCGCCTTCCAGATGATGGTCTCGATCGACAACATGCGTGTCATGCGGATTCTGGCCGACGCCACGAACGTGATTGCCGAAGGGGAGGTGCTGCAACTGCTCAACATGCACGATCCCGAAGTGACCGAGGCACGCTACCTCGAAGTCATTCGCTCAAAAACGGCGAAACTGTTTGAAGCCGCGGCCCAGCTTGGCGCGCTGATTGCCGGCGCCTCGGAAACGGAGGTCGAATCGGCGGCCGAATTCGGACGATCGCTCGGGACCGCGTTCCAGCTGATCGACGACGTGCTCGATTATTCAGGCAATGCCGATGCAATCGGCAAGAACGTTGGCGACGATCTGCGCGAAGGAAAGCCGACCTTGCCGCTGATCCATCTGATGCACAACGGCAGCGCGGACCAGCGCGCGCTGGTCCGCAGTTGCATCGAGTTGGGCGATGAACAGCATTTCGACGCGATCCTGTCGGCCATTACCAGTTCCGGCGCGCTCGATTACACCCGTCGGGCGGCAGAACTGGCGGCAACACGCGCCGCCGAAGCCATTGCCGGGCTGCCCGATAGCCAGTTCAAAAATTCCCTGCTAGACTTGTGCACGTTCGCGGTAGACCGCAACCACTGAGCCGATGAAGCAACTCGCCGTGGTCGGACTTCGCGGGGTGTAGCTTAGCCTGGTAGAGCGCTACGTTCGGGACGTAGAGGCCGGAGGTTCGAATCCTGTCACCCCGACCACCCTTTTCGATTCCAACTCTTTGCGGTGACCCTTTGGATACCGTCCCCTTTTGGGTGCAACTGATCGCACTCGCATGCCTGATTCTCCTGTCCGCATTCTTTGCGATGGCCGAAACCGCCCTGATGGCGGCCAATCGCCATCGACTGCGCCATCTCGCCAAGCGCGGCAGTCGCACCGCCCAAACCACGCTATGGCTACTGGATCGCACCGACAAGGTGTTGTCGCTTGTGCTCATTGCCAACACGCTGATCAACGCCTTGGCCACCGCACTCGTGACGGCGATTGCCATCAGCACCTTTGGCAACGATGAGAAAGTGATCACGATCGCCACCGCCGTGGTCGCCTTCCTGTTGATTGTCTTCGCCGAAATATCGCCAAAAATCATTGGCGCGACATTTCCGGAGCGCATTGCGCTTCCTGCCAGCATCGTGCTCAAGCCACTGATGACCCTGGGCAAACCGGTAATCTGGTTCGTCAATCTGTTCGTCACGGTTTTGCTGCGACTGGTGCGTATCAAGCGTGGCACCATCCGCGACCATCGGCTATCGCCCGAAGAGTTGCGCTCGATGGTGCTGGAAGGCGGTCAATTCATTCCGAAAAAACACCAAAGCATACTGCTCAACCTGTTCGACCTTGAGAGCATCTCGGTCGAAGACGTGATGACACCGCGCGCCCAGGTCGAGGCCCTCAACCTGTCAGTGCCGATCGAGGAAATCAAGCGTCAACTGACCACCTGCTACCACAACAAATTGCCGGTGCACGAAGGGGAAATCAACCAGATCGTCGGCATCCTGCACGTGCGCAAGGCAGTCGGCCTGCTCAACGAAGAGGACGAACTGACCACCGATCACTTTCGCGCCCTGCTCACGCCGCCCTATTTCATCCCCCAGGACACGGATGTCCTCACGCAACTGCAATACTTTCAGGAGAATCACGAGCGGCTCGGCATCATTGTTGACGAATACGGCGAGGTGCAGGGACTGGTCACGCTGGAAGACATCATCGAGGAGATGATTGGCGAATTCACAACATCGACCCCGGGCGCGGCGCGCGCCGACCATTTTGGCTGGGATGCGCAGGGTGAATGCCTGCTTGAAGGCTCAACAACTTTGCGCGAAATCAACAAACATCTTGCACTGCAACTTCCTCTGGACGGCCCGAAAACCATTAACGGGTTGCTGCTCGAGTATTTGCAGGATATTCCCGAAGCCAGCGTCTGCCTGAAAATCAACGGCTGCGTGATTGAAATCGTGCAGGTGAAAAACCAGTCAATCAAGGTCGTCAAACTGATTCAGGCCGCGGCGCGCAACACCTTGCCACTGCGCGCCTGAAATGTAACGCTTCGAGCACCTAAAGATAGTCCAATACGTGGCAATGCCTTTACAAATCAAGTGCCTGTAGGCATCATCGACAGAAGTTTTTAACATTTGCCGTCTGGACAGATAAGTCTTTCGCTTGCAGCCGAGCCGAGCCAGCCCAGACAAATGTGCGACGATAGCCTGCGAATTGTGGATATTTGCGTGGCATCAGACTCCGATTCAATCCTGACCTGACAAATTTATGGCTGCAGTGCTCTCCAATCCCGCTACGACGAACACGATGTCAGGACTGGCGCGCGCGTTGCTGCAAGCCGGCCGGCTGTCGGCGTTGCAGGCCGACACACTGAGCAAGCAGGCCGCCACCGACAAGATTCAGTTCATCGACGCCTTGCTGGCGTCTGGCACCATCGATTCGCGCGCACTGGCGACATTTTGCTCCGAGACCTTCGGCTATCCGCTGCTCGATTTCACGCTGTTCAACATGTCGTTGCGCCCCGATGGCGTCATCGACAACAAGCTGATGCAGAGCCAGCGTGTCATCGCGCTGGCCAAACGCGGCAACAAGGTCTCGATCGCCATTTCGGATCCGACCAACACCACGGCACTCGACCAGATCAAATTCCAGACCGAGCTAACGGTGGAACCGGTGATTGTCGAACACACCGGCCTGCTGAAGCTCATCGAGCTGTTCGGCCAGAGTGCCGAGCAAAGCCTGAATGACTTGACCGGCGATGGCCTCGACATTGATTTCCCGACCGAGGACAGCGCTGCGCTAAACGACCCCGGCGCGGCTGACATCGATGATGCGCCGGTCGTCAAGTTCCTGCAGAAAATGCTGATCGATGCGATCAATCTGGGTGCCTCCGACCTGCACTTCGAACCGTTCGAAAAATTCTACCGAATCCGCTTCCGGGTCGATGGCGTGTTGCGCGAAATCGCCCAGCCACCACTGGCGATCAAGGAAAAGCTAGCGTCCCGCATCAAGGTCATTTCAAAACTCGACATCTCGGAAAAGCGCGTGCCGCAGGATGGCCGCATGAAGCTGGTGCTGTCGAAGACACGTTCGATCGACTTCCGGGTCAGCACCTTGCCGACCCTGTTTGGCGAAAAGATCGTCATGCGGATTCTGGATGGTTCGCAGGCCCAGATGGGGATCGAGGCACTCGGTTACGACGCTGACCAAAAAGAAACGCTGATGAACGCGATTCAGCGTCCCTACGGCATGGTGCTGGTCACCGGCCCGACCGGCTCCGGCAAGACCGTATCGCTCTACACCTGCCTGAACATCCTGAACCAGCCCGGCATCAATATCGCCACCGCGGAAGATCCGGCCGAGATCAACCTGCCGGGCGTGAATCAGGTGAACATCAATGATCGCGCCGGGCTGACCTTTCCGGTCGCCCTGAAGGCGTTTCTGCGGCAGGATCCGGACATCATCATGGTGGGTGAAATTCGCGACCTCGAAACGGCGGACATCGCCATCAAGGCGGCGCAAACCGGTCACATGGTGTTTTCGACCTTGCACACCAACGATGCACCATCGACGCTCACCCGCCTGATGAACATGGGGGTGGCGCCGTTCAACATCGCGTCGTCCGTGATTCTGATTACGGCGCAACGGCTGGCGCGGCGCCTGTGCACCTGCAAGCTGCCGACCGAGATTCTGCCCGAGGTATTGCTGCAGGCCGGCTTTACCGACGAAGACCTTGAAGGCGACTGGAAGCCCTACAAGGCGGTCGGCTGCGAACGCTGCAGCGGCAGCGGCTACAAGGGCCGGCTGGGCATTTACCAGATCATGCCGATCACCGAATCGATTGAACGCATCATCCTGAGCCACGGCACCGCGCTTGAAATCGAATCCCAGGCAAAACTGGATGGCGTGCGCACATTGCGGCAATCCGGGCTGGTGAAGGTAAAGATGGGTTTGACCAGCCTCGAGGAAATCCTCGGCTGCACCAACGAATAACCGGGAGTCATCATGGCAACTGCGGTACGCAAAACGATCAGCTCGACGGCGGTCAAGGAATCGATCTATGCCTGGGAAGGCAAGGATAAATCCGGCAAAACCGTGCGCGGCGAAATACGCGCCAACGGCGAAGCGATTGTCAACGCGACGTTGCGTCGGCAAGGTGTGATGATCACCAAGGTCAAGAAAAAGACTTTTCGCAGCGGCAAAAAAATTACCGACAAGGACATCTCGCTGTTTACCCGCCAGCTGGCCACCATGATGAAGGCCGGCGTACCGCTGCTGCAGTCGTTCGACATCGTCGCCAAGGGGCACGCCAATCCGTCCGTATCGAAGCTGATCATGGACATTCGCGGTGACGTCGAAACGGGTACCAGCCTGAACCAGGCGTTCCGCAAATTCCCGCTCTACTTCGACCCGCTGTTCTGCAATCTGGTCGGCGCCGGCGAACAGGCCGGGATTCTGGAAGACCTGCTGACCCGGCTCGCGATTTACAAGGAAAAGACCATTGCCATCAAGGGCAAGATCAAGTCGGCCCTGTTCTATCCGATTTCGATTCTTGTGGTGGCCTTCGTGGTGACGGCCGTCATCATGATTTTCGTGGTGCCGGCGTTCAAGGATATTTTCAAGAGCTTCGGCGCCGACCTGCCGGCGCCGACCCTGGTCGTGATGGCCATCTCCGATTTCTTCGTCTCCTACTGGTACGCGATCTTCGGCCTGCTGTTCGGCGGGCTGTACACCTTCTTTCAGGCGTGGCGGCGCTCGCTGAAGATCCAGCGCTTCATGGATCAGGCCCTGCTGCGCGCGCCGATCTTTGGCGCGGTGATTCGCAAGGCGACCATCGCACGCTGGACCCGCACGCTGGCAACGATGTTCGCCGCCGGTGTGCCACTGGTCGAGTCGCTCGACTCGGTCGGCGGCGCATCCGGTAATGCGGTCTATCTCGACGCCACCAAAAAGATCCAGAACGAAGTCAGCACCGGCACCAGCCTGACGGTGGCAATGCAAAATGCCGGGGTGTTTCCGAACATGGTCACGCAAATGGTGTCGATCGGCGAGGAGTCCGGCGCGCTCGACCAGATGCTGGGCAAGGTCGCCGACTTTTACGAAGACGAGGTCGATGAAGCCGTCGCCTCGCTGTCGTCGCTGATGGAGCCGTTGATCATGGTGGTGCTGGGCGTGATCATTGGTGGCCTGGTGATCGCCATGTATCTGCCGATCTTCAAGCTGGGCGCGGTCGTTTGATGCAGGACTGGCTGTTCCTGTCACTGCCCGGCAATGCGCTGGGCAGTGCCTTCGCCGGCATCATCGGACTACTGATTGGCAGCTTTTTGAACGTGGTGATTTATCGCGTGCCGAAAATGATGCAGCGTGAATCCGACAACTACGTCGCCGTGGAAAGTGGCAAACCGCTGCCGCATGACGATCGCTTCAACCTGATGGTGCCACGTTCGGCCTGTCCGAAGTGCGGGCATGCGATCAGCGCCATCGAGAACATCCCGGTACTCAGTTACCTTGCGCTGCGCGGCAAGTGCCGTCAATGCAAGACGCCGATTTCGATCCGTTATCCGCTGGTCGAACTGTTCACCGGGCTGCTGTCGGCGGCGCTGGTCTGGCATTTTGGCGCCGGCCTCGCGGGCATGGCGACGCTGGTATTTGCCTGGCTGCTGATCGCGATGAGCTGCATCGACGCCGACACCCAGCTGCTGCCGGACGACCTGACCTATCCCTTGCTGTGGTGCGGCCTGCTGGTCAATCTGAACGCAACCTTCGTACCACTGGATGAGGCCGTGATCGGCGCTGCGCTCGGCTACGTGAGTTTGTGGACGATCTACTGGGCCTTCAAGCTCCTCACCGGCAAGGAAGGCATGGGCTACGGCGATTTCAAACTGCTTGCCGCCCTGGGCGCCTGGATGGGCTGGAAAATGCTGCCGGCAATCGTGCTGATGTCATCGGTCGTCGGCGCCGTGGTCGGCATTGCGCTGATCGTATTCAGCAAACGCGGGCGCGACAATCCCATTCCGTTCGGCCCCTACCTCGCTGCCGCCGGCATGATCAGCCTGCTGTTTGGCGACATGCTCACGCGCGGCTATCAACACCTGCTGTCGTGAGCGCCGGCGCGGCAACGGTGTTTTCGGTCGGATTGACCGGCGGGATCGGTAGCGGCAAGTCGACCGTCGCCAATCTGTTCGCATCCCGCGGCGCCGCGCTGATTGATACCGATGCCATTGCACACAGCCTGACGGCGCCGGGCGGCATTGCCCTGCCGCCCGTCGTGGCGCACTTCGGCAGCGCCTTTCTGAGTGCCGACGGCGCCATGAACCGGGCCATGATGCGCGAACACGTGTTCAACCATCCCGCCGAGAAAAAAATCCTGGAGCAGATCCTGCATCCGCTGATTCGCCAGGAAGTCGAGCGCGCGGCGCAACAGGCAGCCGGCCCCTATCTCCTCATTGCGGTGCCGCTGCTGGTTGAATCGGGACGCTGGCGGGATCGGGTGGGACGCATTCTGGTGGTCGATTGTCCCGAACAACTGCAGATCGGGCGCGTTGTCGCACGCAACGGCATGACCGCTGCGCAGGTTCGCGCCATCATGGCGACGCAGGCGTCACGGGCCGAACGCCTGGCGGTTGCCGACGACGTGATTCGCAACGATGCCGAGCCCGACAGCCTGGTGGCACAAGTCGATCGCTTGCACGGCCTCTACTGCGCCTTGGCTGCAGCCGCCTGATCCGGGCAAAACCGGCGCCAACCTGGATAAATTGATTCGCAGCATTTGTAATTTCGCGCTGCATCGTTCAGAATCATGCCAGTATCGACAGCTCAACCTTTAAGGGACACCATTTTGATTGTCTACGAATACCCTTTCAACGAGCGTATTCGCACGTTGTTGCGGCTGGAAGACCTGTACGAGAAATTTACCTTCTTTTTGCAGCAAGAACACCCGCTGCAGCACCACGTTGCACTATCGACTATCTTTGAAATGCTCGAAGTCGCCGGGCGTGCGGATCTCAAATCGGATCTGCTGCAAGAACTCGAACGTCAGAAACAGACCCTGCTTGGCTTCAAATCCAATCCGAATGTCGAACCCGAACGCCTTGACGCAGTGCTGGCCGAAGTCGATCGCGTCAGTGCGGCGCTGATCGCGGCGCAGGGCAAGACCGGCCAGAACGTGCGTGACAACGAATGGCTGATGAGCATTCGCGGCCGCACCATCATTCCGGGCGGGGCGTGCGAATTCGACCTGCCGTCCTATCATGCGTGGCAGCAGCGTCCGGCGCAAAAGCGCTACGACGATATCGCCAACTGGTTTGCGCCGATGGCGCCGCTGTTCGGCGCGATCAATATCGTGCTGCGGTTGTTGCGCGAATCGGGTCGGGCATCCAACGCCATTGCCCACGCAGGCAGCTACCAGCAGATGTTGCAGGGCAAGGTGTACCAGATGTTGCGACTGACGATCGACAAGTCACTCGGCGCGATTCCCGAAATCTCGGCCAACAAGTACATGCTGTGGATCCGTTTCACGTCCCAGGATGGCGACATGAAACCGAAGCCGAACGAAGCCGATGTACCGTTCGAACTCACTCTTTGTAATTTTTAGGCGACCCTCAACACATGGCAACTATCGTCGATTGCCCGACCTGCGGCGCCAAAGTCGAATGGTCGGAAAAAAACAGATACCGCCCGTTTTGTTCGGAGCGTTGCAAGCAGATTGATCTGGGCGCCTGGGCAGAAGAAAAATACACCATCCCGGTGGTGCCCAAGCTCGACGAACTCGACGAAGACGAGTCCGAACCGCCGCGCTAACCTGGCACGCGGTCAGGCAAACCGGATCCGGTCCAGCCATTCAATCAACGGAATCGTCGCCGGCAGCAGTGGACTGACGTCGACACTGCCCTGCCACGCAAACGCCTGTCCTTCCAGGCTCTGTGGCTCGCCACGCCAATCCCGGCTGATGTAGAAGTGCAGGCGCACATGGGCGTGTTCGTAGACATGCTCGACGCCGCACCACGGCTCGGCCGTGCGCACCTCGATGCCAAGTTCTTCGACGAATTCCCGTTGCAACGCAGCCAGGATGGTTTCGCCAGCTTCGACCTTCCCGCCCGGGAATTCCCAGTATCCCGCATAGGGTTTGCCATCGGGCCGCTGGCCCAGCAGCACATCGCCGTTGGGCCGCATCAGGATGCCCACGGCGACGTCGATCGGGCCGGGCTCGGTCATGCCCTGCCCACGTGGTCACGGGCGAACTGCCACGCCACCCGGCCCGAGCGCGAGCCGCGCTGCAGGGCCCAGCGCAGGGCCTCGGCGCGGGCGGCCTCGATCTGCTGCGGGGTGCAACCGTAGTGCCCCAGCCAGTGCGCTGCAATAGTCAGGTAATCATCCTGATGAAATGGATAAAACGACACCCACAGCCCGAAACGCTCCGACAACGAAATCTTTTCTTCGACTGTCTCGCCCGGATGCAGGTCGCCGTTGTCGTCGTGCGAATAGGTGGCATTGTCAGCCATCCGCTCCGGCATCAAATGACGCCGGTTCGAAGTCGCATAAATCAACACGTTGTCGGATTGTGCGGCGACGCTGCCGTCGAGCGCGACTTTCAGCGCCTTGTAGCCGCGCTCGCCTTCTTCAAACGACAGGTCGTCGCAAAACACGATAAAGCGTTCCGGCCGTCCGGCGACCAGATCGACGATATCGGCCAAATCGACCAGGTCATCCTTGTCGACCTCGATCAGGCGCAAACCCTGCGCCGCGAACAGGTTCAGGCAAGCCTTGATCAGCGATGACTTACCGGTTCCGCGCGCGCCGGTCAGCAAGACGTTATTGGCGGGCAGGCCGCGCACGAACTGCGCCGTGTTCTGCGTGATCTGCTGCTTCTGCGGCGCGATCTGATGCAAGTCCGACAAGCCGATGGCAGCGACCTGGCGCACCGCCTGCAGCGTGCCGACCTCACCGCGCTTGCGCCAGCGGAACGCGATGCCGGCATCCCAGTCGATCGGCGCCGGCGCCGGCGGAAGAATGGCTTCGAGCCGCGTCATCAGCTGCTCGGCGCGGAGCAGGAACTGATCCAGAGGGGTCGTCATCGGAACAAACTCACGAACGGTAGTCGGCGTTGATCGTCACATACTCGTGCGACAGATCGCAGGTCCAGATGGTCGCGCTGGCATCTCCGCGCGCCAGCGTCACGCGCACCGTGATTTCGCTTTGACGCATGACGCGCTGGCCATCGGCCTCCTGATACGCCGGGTTGCGGCCGCCATTGCGGGCGACGTGCACATCGTCAAGGTACAGGTTGAGCTTGCTGACATCCAGATCGTCGACGCCGGCATACCCGATTGCCGCCAGAATCCGGCCCAGATTCGGGTCGGACGCAAAAAATGCCGTTTTCACCAGTGGCGAATGCCCGATCGAATACGCGATCTTGCGACATTCTTCGACGCTGGCACCCTCCTCGACCGTGATGGTGATGAATTTGGTAGCGCCTTCGCCGTCGCGCACAATCATCTGCGCCAGTTCGCGCGCAATATCAGTGACGGCCGCGGCCAGCGCGGTGTATTCGGGCGAGTCGATCTCCAGCACCTGCAGTCGTGCGGCGCCGGTGGCGATGAGCATGAACGAGTCATTGGTGGAGGTATCGCCATCGATGGTGATGCAATTGAACGATTGGTCCGCCGCTTCCTTGACCAGATGTTCGAGCACGGTTTGCGATACGCCCGCATCGGTGGCCAGAAAGCCGAGCATGGTTGCCATGTTCGGCTTGATCATCCCGGCACCCTTGCTGATACCGGTCAGCGTAATGGTTTCACCGTTGATCGACACCGTGCGCGAGGCCGCTTTCGGCTGGGTGTCGGTGGTCATGATGGTCTCCGCCGCGCTGTACCAGTTGTCGGCACGCAGGTTGGCCAGCGCCGGCGCCAGACCGGCCGTGACACGTTCGACCGGCAGCGGCTCCAGAATCACGCCGGTAGAGAATGGCAGCACCTGCGAGACATCGCATTCCAGCAGATCCGCCAGCGCACTGCAGACGGCATTGGCGGCGCTGAGGCCCTGCTCGCCGGTACCCGCGTTGGCATTGCCGGTATTGATGACCAGCGCACGGATCGGCGCATCGGACAGGCGCAACCCTTCCAGATGGGCCTTGCAAACCTGCACGGGTGCGGCGCAAAACCGGTTGGTGGTGAACACGCCGGCGACAGTCGCCGTCGGCGCGAGCTTCATCACGAGCACATCCTTGCGATTGGGTTTGCGCACCCCCGCTTCAGCGTAGCCCAGTTCGATACCGGCGACAGGTTTCAGGTTTGCAGCGACAGGGAGCGGAGAATTGACGGCCATGGAGGGACTCGGTGAGGGGTTGAGCGAAAGGCAGTCGATATTGTAAACGCTGCCCTGCGCGACAGGACCGGATTGACGACGTAAAAAAAGGCGGAAAAAATTCCGCCTTCTTGCTGTGCATTACCGTTGTGTTACGCCAGCTTGCCGTGGCACTGCTTGTACTTCTTGCCGCTACCGCAAGGACAGAGATCGTTACGGCCGATCTTCATCCCGGCAAAGGCAGGCTCGGACTTGTCGGCATCCGGATTGACGGTCGGCGCGAGCAATTCTTCGGGCGCCATCGCGGCGTCGAAATCAGCATGCTGGTAACTGACATTCTCGACATGCGACTGGGCCAGCAATTCCTCGGCCGCATCGATTTCCTCGCGCGACTGGATGCGCACCGTCATGACGGTTTTGACAACGTCGTTCTTGATCATGTCCAGCATCGCACCGAACAATTCGAACGCCTCGCGCTTGTATTCCTGTTTCGGATTCTTTTGCGCATAACCGCGCAGGTGGATACCCTGGCGCAGATGATCCAGCGCGGCCAGGTGTTCGCGCCAATGCGTGTCGACGCTCTGCAGCATCACGCTGCGTTCGAATCCGCCAAACGACTCCTTGCCGACGATCTCGACCTTGGCATTGTAGGACGCATCCGCAGCTGCCAGCACGCGGTCGAGCAATTCCTCGTCCGTGATGTTGGGGCTGGTTTCGAGCGCATTGGCCAGCGAAACATCAAGCTGCCATTCGTTGGCCAGCACGTTGTCCAGCGCCTTGATATCCCACTGCTCTTCCAGCGATTCGGCCGGCACGTATTCGCGCAACAGATCGTTGAACACGCCATGCCGCAGCGACGCGATCAGCTCCGAGACGTCCTGCGATTCGAGCAATTCATTGCGCTGGGTGTAAATGACCTTGCGCTGGTCGTTGGCGACATCATCGTATTCCAGCAATTGTTTGCGGATGTCGAAGTTGCGCGCTTCAACCTTGCGCTGGGCCGACTCGATCGAGCGCGACACGATGCCCGCCTCGATCGGTTCACCTTCAGGCATCTTGAGACGATCCATGATCGCACGCACACGGTCGCCGGCAAAAATGCGCAGCAGTGCATCGTCGAGCGACAGGTAGAAACGCGACGAACCCGGATCGCCCTGACGCGCCGAACGGCCGCGCAACTGGTTGTCGACCCGGCGCGATTCGTGCCGTTCAGTCCCGATGATGTGGAGGCCGCCGGCCTTGACCACGTGGTCATGCAGTGACTGCCATTCATCGTGCAGCTTCTGGATGCGGGCCTGCTTGTCGGCGATGCCGTCGTCGGCTTCGATATGCTGGGCCTGCTTCTCGACATTCCCGCCCAACACGATGTCGGTCCCGCGACCGGCCATGTTGGTGGCGATGGTGATGGCTTTCGGACGGCCCGCCTGCGCAATGATCTCGGCTTCACGCGCATGCTGCTTGGCGTTGAGCACGTTGTGCGGCAGCTTGGCCTTGGTCAGGATGCCCGACAGCAGTTCGGAATTCTCGATCGAGGTGGTGCCGACCAGCACCGGTTGACCGCGTTCGTAGCAATCCTGGATATCGACCAGCATCGCCTTGTATTTTTCTTCGTTGGTCTTGTAGACCTGGTCCTGCCGGTCCTTGCGCTGGTTCGGGCGATTCTGCGGAATGACGACGGTTTCGAGGCCGTAGATTTCCTGGAATTCGTACGCTTCGGTATCGGCCGTGCCGGTCATGCCGGACAGCTTGGCGTACATGCGGAAGAAATTCTGGAACGTGATCGACGCCAGCGTCTGGTTCTCGTTCTGGATCTTGACGTGCTCCTTGGCCTCGACCGCTTGGTGCAGGCCGTCGGACCAGCGCCGGCCGGTCATCAGACGTCCGGTGAATTCGTCGACGATGACGACTTCATCGTCCTGCACCACGTAGTGCTGGTCCTTGAAATACAGCGTGTGCGCGCGCAGCGCGGCATACAGATGATGAATCAGGGTGATGTTGGCGGCGTCGTACAACGAGGCCCCCTCCGCCAGCAGGCCGAAGCGGGTCAGGATCTGTTCGGCTTTCTCGTGACCGGCTTCGGTCAGCAGCACCTGATGGGCTTTTTCGTCGCGGGTGTAGTCGCCAGGGACTTCGACCGCGCCTTTTCCATCCGGCGTTTCTTCACCGATTTGCAGTGTCAGCAATGGCGGCAGTTCATTGATCTTGTGGTACAGCTCGGTGTGGTTTTCGGCTTGTCCGGAGATGATCAGCGGCGTGCGCGCCTCATCGATGAGGATCGAATCGACTTCATCGACGATCGCAAAATTGAGCCCGCGCTGCACCCGATCGGCCATATCGAAGACCATGTTGTCGCGCAGGTAGTCGAAACCGAACTCGTTGTTGGTGCCGTAGGTGATATCGGCGGCGTAGGCGGCCTGCTTGGTATCGTGTTCCATCTGCGACAGGTTCACGCCGGTGGTCATGCCGAGCCAGCCGTACAGGCGTCCCATCCAGTCGGCATCGCGCTGCGCCAGATAATCGTTGACCGTCACGACATGCACGCCCTTGCCGGCCAGCGCATTCAAGTAGGCCGGCAACGTCGCCATCAGGGTTTTTCCCTCGCCGGTGCCCATCTCGGCGATTTTGCCGAAATGAAGCACCATGCCGCCAATCAGCTGTACGTCGAAATGGCGCATCTTCAGCACCCGCCGACTGGCTTCGCGACAGACCGCAAACGCCTCGGGCAACAACGCGTCGAGCGTCTCGCCATTGGCAATGCGCGCCTTGAATGCCGGCGTCTTTGCCTGCAACTCGGCATCGGACAGCTTTTCAATCGACGGTTCCAGCGCGTTGATCTCGCGGACCGTTTTTTGGTATTGCTTGAGCAGGCGCTGGTTGCGGCTACCGAAAATCTGAGTCAGTAATGACATGCTTGGATTCTAAAAAAAGCGCCGTCAAACACGCCAGCGCAGGGCAACACCCGGCGCAAGCGGAACGGACAAGGGCTAAAAGAGACGGAGTTTATCATGCGACCCCTGCCAAGTTGGGGTAACCGCCCGGTAAACAATAGCCATCTGCCAAGTGGACTACTTCTGCGTGACCAAGGGCACGCGTCCCTGGTCGGCGCCGGCAATGAGGAATTTGTGCGGGTCCTGCTGCACGCCTTTGACCAGCACCTCGAAATGCAGGTGCGAACCGGTCGAGCGCCCGGTCGATCCAATGTCGGCAACGTACTGGCCGCGCTGGACGATATCACCGACTTTTGCCAGCAAGCGGGACGCATGCGCATAGCGCGTCACGATCTCGTTGCCGTGGTCAATCTCCAGCATGTTGCCAAACTGATGATGAAATTCCGCCGCAATGACCACGCCGCCAGCGGCAGCGATGATGTGCGTTCCGGTCGGCGCAGGAAAGTCGATCCCCTCATGAAACGCACTGTGGCCGGTGAAGGGGTCAAAACGCCAGCCAAAACCGGAGGCGTTATAACTGACATTGACGGGCTGGATGGTTGGCAGCAGCTTCGAGCGGATCTTGTCGAACATAAGCGTGGTTTCCACCACATTCATGTAGTCGGAACGGTGTTCGACATCGACCGCCAGTGCGTCCAGCGCACTTTGAAATGCACTCAGGGTCAGTTCGGGCGGGCGCGGGCGCAACCGGTTGGCGGGCTCGGAACCACCGCGACCGGGCAATTCCTTGAAATTGAATTCTTCCGGCTTGACCCCGGACAGCCCTTGCACACGCTCGCCCAAGGCATCCAGACGCATCAACTGGGCCTGCATCTCGCCGAGCTTGATGGCCATCGCGGCGAGATTTTCCTTCAGATACTTGTCTTTTTTGCCGGCGTCGTCCGGGCTGGCCGAGGACAACATATTTTGCAGGAAGGGCAACTTCAGTTCGGTGGCGTGGGTGAGCGCAATCCAGGTTAGCAGGCTGGAACACAACACCAGCGCCACCAGCGCCACCACACCACCGACCAGCCAGTGCCGGTACGTCAGCGTGATGGATCGGGCCTTGGTAAAACGGGGGTGCAACAAAATGATTTGCATCTCGACTCCGTTCGCTGGCTTGCGTGAATCTGGTGTGCCAATGCTGTGCTAAGGTTGCGCGATGACGCGCCCTTCCACATTTGTTCCATTCAAAACCGGCTCACGCCAGCCGCCAACGCCCAAGGGTGCCGCGGATTTTTTGCGCGGAAATGACAAAATGGCAGCATTGCTGCCGTCAGTCACGCGAATGATGGCGCTGCAAAACGATTGCGCGGCTTCCCTGCCGTCGATGTTCAGTGCCTGCGGCGTCCTGCAGTTCGAATCGGGGCAGTTGGTGCTGTCCACGCCCAACGCTGCGCTGGCGTCGAAGCTCAAACAGCAACTCCCGAAATTACAGGACGGATTGCAGAAGTGCGGGTGGCAGGTTAATGCAATCCGTCTCAAAGTGCAAGTTGGCCCCCCACTCGAAAAACCGGCGCCTGTCAAGCAGTTGAAGCTGCCTGATCCGGCGATATCTGCCCTGACCGAACTGGAAACGCTGCTGGAGAATTCACCGCGCAATGCGACGCTGCTGGCGGCCATCCATGCACTGGTAAAACGTCCGCGGGCCTGAGGGTCATGTTCCCGGCCAATTGTTGCGGCAGAACAGCCAAAGTTACGTGCCTGCTGGGGTTGCATTAGCGATACGGTTATACTCTCGCTCCAGCAACAGCGTTTGCTGCGTCGGCCCACGAGCGGCCACGCGCAAGGGAAAACGCGATTGATCAATAACGTAGCAGTCAGGTTTGGCCATCGTCGCAGCACCTGCGCCGGCAAACTGTCGTTTGAAAGAGCATTCGAGTGCATCAAATAAAAAAATCAGGCACCCTTTCGCAATCGATCATCGCATGGCTGTTGTTCCTGTACCCGGTTTCACTCGCGGTCAACAAGACGATGAACGATGTTGTCTCGGTGGCGATCTTTCTCTTTGCCTGCCTGTTCCTGTTGTCGCATGGCGCCGCCCTGAAATCCTGCCTTGCGCGCGCGCGCTGGCTGTGGGTTGGTGCGCTGTGTTTGCCGCTGGCGCTGGCGATCGTCCAGCATTTCGTCCTGCAGCCGCCGCTGCAACTGCGCGACATGGATGACCTGTCGCGCTTCTTTGCCTGCATTCCGGTGTACTTTGCGCTGCTGATCCTGCATCCCCGCATTCGGCCCTTCCTGTGGGGCTGCCTGTTCTTTACCGTCTATACGGTGCCATTGATGCTCTGGCATTTGCATGTGATGGGTCTGGAGCGCGGCATTCTTCCCAATGGTTTCGTCGGAATCATTCCGCACACCTCGCTGGCGCTGATTCTGGGAACACTGGCGCTGACCCTGCTGGTCCAGGCCGACGGCACGATACGCAAGCGCGCCCTGGCGCTGCTGCTCATCGGCTGCACGTTTAGCGTGCCGCTGCTGACACAAACCCGCAGCGGTCTGCTGCTGGCACTTTGCCTCGGCGTGATGGTGTGGGCTCTGTTGCCGAACAAACGCCTGAAGGCACTGGTCTGCGGCACCATTGTTGCGCTGGCAATCATTCTGGTAGTGGTCACCAACAACGTGTTGTGGCCGCGCCCGGATCAGACCCTGGCGGAAATCGAGCAGTACGCGACCCAGGATCGCGGGGTGCTAACCTCGACGACAACCCGCATCGAGCTATGGCGCTTTGCCGGCAAAATGTTCGCGGCCCATCCGCTGCTCGGCGTTGGCAATCACCGCTTTCGGTCGGAGCTGTCGGTGTTCCAGGCCACGGGGAAGACCCCGTCCGATCTGGCCGTCTACTCGCATCCCCACAATGAATTCTTGAAGGCGGCGGCCGAGGGCGGTCTGTTCGGCGCGCTCGGATTGGGGCTGCTGTATTTCGTCCCGCTGGCTGCCGCCCGGCGCCAGTATTTCCGCGCGCCGTCGGCGGCCAACCCGGCCTTGCTGGTTATCGTGGTGGCGATGGGATTCCTGATCGCCGGGCTGGTCGATGTCGTGCTGATCTGGCGCCCGACGATCATGTTTTATGGCCTGGTGATCAGCCTGTTGCTGGTAAAGATGGATCGCGCCGCGGAGCAGGTACCGGCATGATTGTGGTGCATTGCATTTCGCTGCCCGAGCAGCATGACCGGCGTGCCTTCATGCAGCGCCAGTTTGAACAGCTCGGGGTGGCGTCCCGGTTTTTCGACGCGATCCGGGTCAACCTGAACGACGGCTGGCCCGACCTCTATGCGCGCCGGCAACGGCTGGCCCAAAGCGGCGTCGATCTGCGCGCCGGCGAGATGGGCTGCTATCTGAGCCATCGCGGCGTGTGGGCGGAGTTTCTGGCTGGCGCGGACGAGATTTGCCTGGTGCTGGAGGATGATGTTGGCCTCAAGCCCGACTTCGTCGCGGTGGTGGAGGCCTTGTGCGCCGCGCCGCAACAGTGGCAGTTCGTGCGGCTGTTCGCGATGTTTCCGAAACCGGCGTTTCCGGTCATGCGCCTCACCGGCGACCATGTTCTGGTTGACTATCTGGCGCAGCCCAACGGCACCCAGGGATACCTGATCAACCGCGCGGCGGCGCAGCGTTTGCTGCACTACACCGAATCCATGTCGGCCGCGATTGACACGACCCTCGACCGCGACTGGGACCATGGCGTCGAAATCCGCGGCATCGAACCGGCCGTGCTGACCCACGATGAAGCCTTCGAGACAACCCTTGGCCCTGCTGGCAAGGCGCGCCTGTCACTGGGTCAGAAACTCCTGCGCGAATGGCATCGCATCGGTCCCAATCTGCGCAAGGAAATCTGGCGCGCCCAAAAGTCCAGGCGGCTGCGCTCCCTGCAGGCCGATTAGTTACGCGCCCACTCCTGCGCCGCTTGACGGACGTAGGTGCTAGGCGCGTTCTCAAGATCGTCGAAGCTGACGATCTCGTAGGCCTCCGGTTGCGCCAGCAGCGCACGCAACAATTGATTGTTCAGGCCATGCCCGGACTTGTGCGCCACATAGCTGGCCAGCAGCGGATGGCCGATCAGATACAGGTCGCCAATCGCATCGAGGATCTTGTGGCGGACGAACTCGTTGTCGTAACGCAGGCCATCCGAATTCAGGATGCGGTACTCATCCATCACGATCGCGTTTTCGAGCGAGCCGCCGCGCGCCAGGCCAATCCCACGCAACATCTCGACATCCTGCATGAAGCCGAAGGTGCGCGCGCGCGAGATTTCCTTGACATAGGAGTCGAGGCCGAAATCGACTTCGGCGGTCTGGCCGGTGCCATCCACGGCAGGATGGTTGAATTCGATGAAAAACTTCAGCTTGAAGCCGTTCAGCGGTTCCAGCCGCGCCCACTTGCGCTGGGCGCCCTCGCCCTCGGAGACTTCGACGACCTGTTTGATGCGGATGAATTTCTTGGCGACGTTCTGTTCCTGCAGGCCGGCCTGCTGCAGCAGGAATACGAACGATGACGCCGAACCGTCCATGATCGGAATTTCTTCGGCCGTCACGTCGACATACAGATTGTCGATGCCCAGGCCGGCGCAGGCTGACATCAGGTGTTCGACCGTCGAGACCTTGACACCATTGTTGTTCAGCGTCGAGGCCATGCGCGTATCGCCCACGCCCACTGCGCTGGCCGGCAGATCGACGGCCGGATCGAGGTCGACGCGCCGGAAGATGATGCCGGTGTCGGGTGCAGCAGGGCGCAAGGTGAGCGCGACCTTGGTGCCGGAGTGCAGGCCGACGCCGACGGTATGGACCAGCTGCTTGACGGTGCGTTGTTTTAACATGGCGCAATTATAGGGAAAAGACGAAACGAGTAGGTGGCCGGGTAGCCTGGATCTGCGTCATGGCGCACACAAAAAAAATGGCGCATCGCTGCGCCATCGGTTGCGCAGTCCTGAATCAGCCCAGTTGCGCCAGCAGGGTTTCGGCATTCGATACTTCGAACTTGCCGCCTTGCTCCACATTCAGTTGCTTGATAACACCATCGACCACCAGCATCGAATAGCGCTGCGAGCGTGTGCCCATGCCATGTTTGCTGAAATCGGCATCCAGGCCAAGCGCCTTGGTATAGGTTGCGCTGCCATCGCCCATCATGCGAACGATGCCGGTGGCTTTCTGTTCGCGGCCCCAGGCGCCCATGACGAACGCATCATTGACCGAGATGCACCAGATTTCATCGACGCCCTTGGCCTTGAACTCGGCCGCGTGCTGGATATAGCCCGGAACATGCTTGGCCGAACAGGTCGGCGTGTACGCGCCCGGCAAGCCGAAGATCGCAATGGTTTTGCCTTTGGTCAATTCAGCGACGTTGAATACGTTCGGGCCGAGTGAACAACCAGCCGATTCGACTTCGATGAATTCAGCCAGGGAGCCTTCCGGCAGGTGATCGCCAATCTTGATTGTCATGATGGTTTCCTTCGGTGGAGATGAATGGATGGCGGTGATGCTGCGCGCCGTGCCACGTCGACATGCCGCCGACGTGGTGTGCGCAGTATGCCTCGTTCCCCGATTGCGTGCAGCCAGCGGGGCCAGAGGCAGAGTCGACCCCGGTCAGTCCGCCTGCTTGCGCAGGAACGCCGGAATGTCGTAGGTTTCCATGCCATTCTTTTCCAGCGCCCGCACCGTTTCCGAGGCGGATTCGCGACGCCATACTGCCGGCGCCTTCAGACCATCGAACGAACCGGTCGATTTTCCGCTTTGAACCATGCCTGCGTGGGCAGTAATCGGCTCGTTGTGGGTGCCGGTGCGCAGCATCGGCGTTTGCACCAGCTGGACATTCTTGCGGCTGCGGCCCAGGCCGGTGGCAACCACCGTCACGCGGATATCGTCGCCCATCGTGTCGTCATACGCGATCCCTTGCGCGATCGATGCATCCGGCGCGGCGAAGGCACGCACGGTGGCCATGACTTCCTTGATTTCCTTGCCCTTGAGATTGCGGCTGGCGGTGACGTTGACCAGCACGCCACGCGCACCCGACAGGTCGATGCCGTCCAGCAGCGGCGAAGCGACCGCCTGTTCGGCAGCGATCCGCGCACGATCCACGCCAGACGCCGTCGCCGTACCCATCATGGCCTTGCCCTGCTCGCCCATGATGGTCTTGACGTCGTTGAAGTCGACGTTGATATGACCCGGGACATTGATGATCTCGGCAATCCCGGCGACGGCATTGTTGAGCACGTCATCGGCATGCTGCAGCCACTCGATCATGCTGTCGTCTTCGTAGATCTCTTCCAGTTTTTCATTGAGGATGATGATCAGCGAGTCAACGTGCTGGGCCAGCGCTTCCAGACCTTCGTCGGCGATGTCCATGCACTTCTGGCCTTCGTACGAAAACGGCTTCGAGACCACCGCCACCGTCAGCGCGCCTTGTTCCTTGGCGATCTGCGCGATGATCGGCGCCGCACCGGTGCCGGTGCCGCCACCCATGCCGGCGGCGATGAAGACCATGTGCGCGCCGCGCAATGCGTCTTCGATACGGCCGCGCGATTCTTCCGCCAGTTGCCGGCCGACCGCCGGCTTCATGCCTGCGCCCAGACCGGTTTCGCCGATCTGGATGATGTTGTGCGCTTTCGAGTTCTTCAGCGCCTGGGCGTCGGTATTGGCGGCGATGAATTCGACCCCCGAGACGCCCTTGTTGATCATGTGCTGCACGGCGTTGCCACCAGCGCCGCCGATACCGACGACCTTGATCACCGTGCCCAGTGATGCGTTTTCAAGCAATTCGATTTCCATGGCGATTCCTTAAAGTAGGCAGTTTTCAGTCGCCAGGCATCACGTCTTGTGTGAAGCCTGGCAACTGCCAACTGCGGGTGATTCAAATAAAAAAGTTAATAACGTTTTGCGTGAAACGACCTCGTGCTGCGCTGACAATTTGACGCCGGCCGCTCCGGTCGCACTGACCGGATTGACCGACCCACGCGGTCAGAAATTCCCCAAAAACCACTCCTTCATGCGCTGCCAGACGGCCTTCACCGAGCCATCCTGGCGGGTCACGACATGACCGCGCAAATACTGTTTCTTCGCTTCCAGCAGCAGGCCCAGCACGGTCGCGTAACGCGGACTGCGCACGACGTCGGCGAGCTGGCCGCTGTACTCAGGCGTGCCCAGCCGGGCCGGCTTGAGGAAAATATCTTCGGCCAGTTCGACCATGCCCGGCATCATCGCCGAGCCACCGGTGAGCACGATGCCCGATGACAGCACCTCTTCGTAGCCGGATTCGCGCACTACCTGGTGCACCAGGGCGAACAGCTCTTCGATGCGCGGCTCGATCACGGCGGCCAGCGCCTGGCGCGACAGGGTGCGCGGTCCGCGATCACCGAGGCCCGGGACTTCGAGGGTTTCGCCGGGATCGGCCAGCACCTGCTTGGCGACGCCATAGCGCAGTTTGATTTCTTCGGCTTCGGAAGTCGGTGTGCGCAACGCCATCGCGATGTCGTTGGTGATCTGGTCGCCGGCGATCGGGATCACTGCGGTATGGCGGATCGCGCCTTCGGTGAAGATGGCCACGTCGGTGGTGCCGCCGCCGATGTCGATGAGCACCACGCCGAGTTCCTTTTCGTCCGGTGTCAGCACCGCATCGGCCGAGGCCATCGGTTGCAGGATCAGGTCCGATACTTCGAGACCGCAGCGACGCACGCACTTGACGATGTTCTGCACCGCTGACACGGCGCCGGTGACGATGTGCACTTTGACTTCGAGTCGGATGCCGCTCATGCCGATTGGTTCACGCACGTCTTCCTGGTTGTCGACGATGAATTCCTGCGGCACCGTATGCAGCAATTGCTGGTCGGTCGGGATGTTGACGGCCTTCGCGGTTTCGATCACGCGCGCGACATCGGCCGCCGTCACTTCCTTGTCCTTGATGGCGACCATGCCACTGGAATTGAAGCTGCGGATATGACTGCCGGCGATGCCGGCGTAGACGTTGCGGATTTTGCAGTCGGCCATCAGCTCGGCTTCTTCCAGCGCGCGCTGAATCGATTCGACGGTCGCTTCGATATTGACGACCACGCCTTTCTTCAAACCTTTCGATTCGTGCTGGCCCAGTCCGATGACTTCGTGGCGTCCACTGGGCATCACCTCGGCAACGACGGCCACCACTTTGGAGGTGCCGATATCGAGTCCGACGATCAGGTTTTTTGCGTCTTTTGTCATGTTGTTCCGCTTGCTGTTTTGGTACTGCCAGGTCGTTTCGGGTGGTTGGTTGGTGCCGGTTTTTTCGGTGTATTGGCGTCCGGTGCGAACACCATGCCGCTGGCCTTGAGCGCCATGCCGTTCGGATAGCGCATGTCGATGCGCTCGATGCGGTCCTGCAGGCGCGCCACCAGCTGTGGATAAATGCCGGTCAGTCGGGCGACGCGTTCTTTCAATGTGGTGGCGGTCTGTTCGCGGCCCAGTTCCACCACCATGCCGTTGTTGAGCGTGACCGCCCACGCATAGCGACTCGACAGCGTCAATGCCTCGGGCGCCAGATTGGCAGCGGCAAACCAGGTGCGCAGATCGAAGAAGCGTGCCACGACTTCCTTTTCGCTGCCTTCCGGTCCGCTGAAAGCAGGCAGTTCGCCGGCTTCTTCCGCTTCGGCCAGGTTGGCGGTAAACACATCGCCCTGCACCGAGATCAGGCGACCTTCATCACCCCAGGTACCCAGCGTCTGATGTTCTTCCAGCGTCACCACAAGGCGGTTCGGCCATTCACGCCGGACGGTCGCCTTGTGCACCCACGGCACCGCCTCGAAGGCCTGCCGCACCACATCCAGATTGGCCGTAAAGAAGTTGCCGCGAATGCGCGGCAGGGCCGAGCTCTTGATGGTCAATGGATTGACATGCAGCAGTGCGGCATCGGCCACACCTTCGACGCGAATCACCTTCAGCGTGAACATCGGCCGCTGCGCAATCCACCAGACCCCGGCTGAAAGCAGGACGAGCATCAGCGCACCGAGCAACAGGTTGGCGCTTGCGTTGAGCATTTTGATGTCGTGCCACATGATCGGGGTCGGCGCTCCGGGTTAAGGGGTGATGACGGCGTGCAGCCGCGCTGTGTTGAGAATGGCGATGCACAGGTCTTCATACGCCATGCCCTCGGCCTTGCCCGCCATCGGCACCAGCGAATGACCGGTCATGCCGGGCGAGGTGTTGATCTCCAGTAGAAACGGCGCGTCATCGTCGGCGCGCAACATGATGTCGACGCGGGCCCAGCCGGAGCAGCCGATGGCGTTGAAGGCACGCACGGCGATGTCCTGCAGATGCAATGTCAGCGCGGCATCGAGCGGCGCCGGGCACAGGTATTGGGTGTCGTCGCTGAAGTACTTGTGCTGGTAATCGTAGTTGCCGTCCGGGGCGCGGATCTCGACAATCGGCAAGGCCCGTGCGTGATGGCCTGAACCCAGCACCGGCACCGTGACTTCACGGCCGGTGATGAATTCCTCGGCCAGCACGACGCGGTCATAGGTGGCGCACAGGGCGAATCCGGCATGCATGTCGGCAGCGTCATTGACCTTGCTGATGCCCAGCGTCGAGCCTTCATGCGGCGCCTTCAGCATCAGCGGCAAACCGAGTTCGTCCGGCACGTCCTGCAACACGTCGTCCGGCGTATCCACATCCAGCACCAGGAAACGCGGCGTTGGCAGATCGTGGCTGAGCCAGATGCGCTTGGTCATGACCTTGTCCATCGCAATCGCCGACGCCATCACGCCGGAGCCGGTGTAAGGCACGCCAAGCTGTTCCAGCGCGCCCTGCATGGTGCCGTCTTCACCGAAGCGGCCATGCAATGCGATGAAGACCCGGTCGAATTTTTCGGCGGCCAGTTCGGCCAGCGACCGTTCGGCCGGATCGAAGGCGTGCGCATCAATGCCTCTGCTTTTCAGCGCGGCCAGTACGCCGTTGCCGGACATGAGCGAGACCTCACGTTCGGCCGAACGGCCTCCCATCAAGACGCCGACCTTGCCGAATTGCTGCGGATTGTTCGCTGTGTTCATGGTGTTTCCTGTTTGCTGCGCTGGACCAGTTTTGCCGGCACGCCATTAATCGACCCGGCGCCCATGGTGATGACCACGTCGCCGTCCCTGATGATGTTCAAAATCGTGTCCGGCATGTCGGCGATCTGCTCGACAAATACCGGCTCCACCTTGCCGGCCACGCGCAAGGCATGTGCCAGCGCGCGCCCGTCAGCGGCAATGATCGGCTGCTCGCCGGCCGCATACACCTCGGCCAGCACCAGCGCGTCGGTACTCGAGAGCACCCGCACGAAGTCCTCGAACAGATCGCGGGTGCGGGTGAAGCGGTGCGGCTGGAACGCCAACACCAGCCGGCGCCCCGGGTAGGCGCCGCGCGCGGCCGACAGCGTCGCCGCAGTTTCGACCGGATGATGGCCGTAGTCGTCGACCAGCGCGTACGTGCCGCCCGGCTTGCCATCGACGCCAGCAATGGCAAGTTCGCCATAGCGCGTGAAACGCCGTCCGACCCCGTTGAATTCGGCCAGCGCCTTCTGGGTCGCCGTATCGGCCACGCTCAACTCGCGCGCGATCGCAATTGCCGCGCAGGCATTCTGGATGTTGTGCATGCCGGGCTGGTTCAGGCGCACCGGCATGTCAGGATAGCCGCGCTGCACCACGGTGAAATGCATGTGCGTGTCGACCGCCATGGCATCGATGGCGCGCACGTCGGCATCGGCATGAAAGCCATAGGTGACGATCGGCTTGGACACCTGCGGCATGATTTCGCGCACGTTGGCGTCGTCGATGCACAGCACCGCCACGCCATAAAACGGCAGGCGCTGGGTGAACTCGACGAAGGCCTGCTTGAGCTTGCCGAAATCATGCCCGTAGGTTTCCATGTGGTCGGCGTCGATGTTGGTGATGACTTCGATCACCGGCGACAGATTCAGGAACGAGGCGTCGGATTCGTCGGCCTCGGCCACGATGAAATCGCCGGCGCCGAGCTTGGCATTCGCACCGGCGCTGGTGAGACGCCCGCCGATGACGAAGGTGGGATCGAGTCCGCCCTCGGCCAGCACGCTCGCCACCAGACTGGTGGTGGTGGTCTTGCCGTGCGTGCCGGCGATCGCAATGCCACGCTTCAGGCGCATCAGTTCGGCCAGCATGACTGCGCGCGGCACCACCGGAAGGTGCCGCTCGCGCGCGGCGACGACCTCCGGATTGTCTTCCTTGACAGCGGTCGACGTGACGATGGCATCGGCTCCGCCGAGGTTGCCGGCGGCGTGACCGAGCATGACGGTGGCACCGAGGTCGACCAGCCGCCGCGTCGCGGTATTGCTGCCGAGGTCGGAGCCGGAAATCGTGTAGCCGAGGTTGAGCAACACTTCGGCAATGCCGCTCATGCCGCTGCCGCCGATGCCGACGAAATGAATGTGTTTGACTTTATGTTTCATGCGGTTGCCACTTGTTCAAGGATGCGTGCGATGGCCTCGTTGGCCTCGCGCCGTCCGTTGTCATACGCTGCCTGGGCCATCGTGGCGCAGCGCGCACGGGTGATGGTCAGGAATAATTGGGCCAGCTTGTCGGCGCTCAACTCGCTTTGCGGCAAATGGATCGCTGCCTGCTGGTTGGCCATCCAGCGCGCGTTGTCACGCTGATGCGTGGTGGTCGAGGCCAGCAGCGGCACCAGTATGCTGGCGACACCGGCGGCGGTCAGCTCCGACAGCGTGATCGCACCGGCGCGGCAGATCACCAGATCGGCCGCGGCGTAGCGGCGCGGCATGTCGTCGATGAAGGCGAGCACTTCTGCTACGACGCCAAGCCGGGCATACGCCGCCTGCAGTGCTGCAATGTGCTGCTTGCCGGATTGATGCGTCACCTGCGGACGCTGCTCCAGCGGGATCAACGCCAGCGCCGCGGGCAGCGCTTCGTTCAAGACTTTTGCGCCGAGACTGCCGCCCACGACCAGCAGTTGCAGGACGCCGCTGCGCCCGGCATAGCGCACGGCGGGCAGCGGCAGCTGCAGGATTTCGGCGCGCACCGGATTGCCGGTGACGACCGCCTTGCCGGCGGCTCGCCCGAAGTCGGCCGGAAAGCCGAACAGGACGCGTTGCGCGAACGGCGCCAGCGTCTTGTTCGACAGCAGGAGCGCTGCGTCGGCATTCTGCAAAACCAGCGGCACGCCGCGCAGGCGCGCCATCAAACCGCCCGGCACCGTCACGTAGCCGCCCATGCCGAGCACCACGTCGGGCTTGCGGCGCGCCAGAATGCGCAGGCAGGTGGCAAAACTCGCCACCAGTTGCCAAGCGCCGCGTACGGTGTGTTGCCAGCCCTTGCCGCGCAAGCCGCCGAAGGCAATCTTGTCCATCTCGATGCCGTGTTGCGGCACCAGCTCGCGCTCCATGCCGTGCTCGGTGCCGAGCCAGCTGACCTGCCAGCCGCGCGCGCGCATCGTAGCCGCGATCGCCAGTCCGGGGAAGATGTGCCCGCCAGTGCCGGCGGCCATGATCATCAGCTTCTTCATACCCGGCCTCCGCGCATGCGCAGGCGGTTTTCGTAATCGATGCGCAGCAGGATGGCCAGGCCGACGCAGTTGATCAGCACGCCGGAGCCGCCATAACTCATCAGCGGCAGCGTCAGGCCCTTGGTTGGCAGCAGACCGAGATTGACACCCATGTTGATGAAGGCCTGGACCCCGATCCAGATGCCGATGCCCTTGGCGGTCAATCCCGCGAAGGTCAGGTCGATGGCAATCGCCTGGCGGCCGATGTCGAACGACCGCTTGACGAGCCAGTAGAACATCACCACCACCACCAGCACGCCGACAAAACCGAGTTCCTCGCCAATCACCGCCAGCAGGAAGTCGGTATGCGCTTCCGGCAGATAGTGCAGCTTTTCGACACTGCCGCCGAGGCCGACACCGAACAGTTCGCCGCGCCCGAAGGCGATCAGCGAATGCGACAGCTGATACGCCTTGCCGAGGGAGTTTTCTTCGGTCCACGGATTCAGATAGGCAAAGATCCGTTCCCGTCGCCATGGCGACAGCATGATCACCAGACTGAAGGTTGCCACCAGCGTGGCGCCGATACCGCCGAACCAGATCCCGTTGATACCGCCCAAGAACAGGATGCCCATCGCGATGCAGACGATCACGCCGAAGGCGCCCAGATCGGGCTCGAGCAGCAGCAGCAGGCCGACACAGCCGACTGCTGCGGCCATCGGCAGGAAACCCTTGGTCAGCTTGTGCATGAACTGCTGCTTGCGCACGGTGTAGTCGGCTGCATACAGCACCACGAACAGTTTCATCAATTCGGACGGTTGCAGGTTGAAGACCTTGAACGACAACCAGCGCTTGGCGCCGTTGACGCCTTTGCCGATACCCGGGATCAGCACCAGCAGCAACAGGATCAGCGTACCGACGAACAGATACGGTGCCCAGCGCTGCCACGTCTCGATGCGCACGCGGAAGGCCAGCAAGCCGGCAAACAACGAGATCGCGATGAAGCTGGCCTGGCGGATCAGGAAATGGGCGTTTTTATAGTGCGCGTATTTGGGCGAGTCCGGCAGCGAGATCGACGCCGAATACACCATCACCATGCCAAACAGCATCAGCAACAGCACCACCCAGACCAGTGGCTGGTCGTATTCCATCATGGTCGAGCGCTGCGTCTGCGCACGCGCTGGCGGGGTACTGTCAGCACCGAACAATGGCAGGGCGAATTTCATGCGACCACCTCGCCGCGCGCCAGGGCAAGCTCACGCACCGCGTCGCCGAACACAGCGGCGCGGTGCACGTAGCTGGTGAACATGTCAAAACTGGCGCAGGCGGGCGACAGCAGCACCGCATCGCCCGGTTGTGCAATGGCTGCCGCGCGCTCGACCGCCTGTTCGAGCGAGTCGCAATCGATCAGCGCGACATCGCCGTCGAGCGCCGCGCGCAGCACTGCGGCATCCTTGCCGATCAACAGGACCGTACGGACATGACGCGCCACCGGCGCGGCCAGCGGACTGAAATCCTGTCCCTTGCCTTCGCCACCGGCGATCAGCACCAGCTTGCCATGCAGTTCCTGACCAAGTCCCTTCAAGGCGGCCACGGTGGCGCCGACATTGGTGCCCTTGCTGTCGTCGTACCACGCCACCTCACCGATGGTCGCGATTAACTCGACCCGATGCGGCTCACCGTGGTAATCACGCAAACCGTGCAGCAACGGCGCCAGCGGCAGACCGATGGCGCGGCACAGTGCCAGCGCGGCCAGGGTATTGACGGCATTATGCTGGCCACGGATTTTCAGTGCGTCGGATGGCATCAGACGGTTGGTGCTGACTGCGACTGCTTCGCCGGGATGTTTTTTGCTGCGCTTTTTCTCGGGCTCATCCGCCGCGACAGCCTGCGCCAGCCACTGCATGCCATTGTCATTGATCAGGCCGAACGAATCCGGCGTGGCCGCCTCATCACTGCCGAAGGTGACCAGCGGCGCCAGCGGCGAGGCCATCGCCATCACCAGGGCATCGTCGCGGTTCAGTACGCGGATCGTGTTCGGCCCGAAGATGCGCGCCTTGTCGGCGGCATAGGCGGCGAAATCGCCGTGCCAGTCGAGATGGTCTTGCGTGACATTGAGCACGGTCGCGGCATCGGCCTGCAGGCTGTGCGTGGTGTGCAACTGAAAGCTCGATAACTCCAGCACCCAGACTTGCGGCAGCGCGGCGGCTGCCAGCGCATTGCGCAGAACATCCAGCGCGGCCGGGCTGATGTTGCCGGCGACCTGCACCGTCATGCCGGCGCGTTCGCACAGCAGGCCGACCAGGCTGGTGACGGTGGTCTTGCCATTGGTGCCAGTAATGGCGAGCACGTTCGGCGCGTAGCCGGTCTGCGTGCGCAATGCCGCCAGCGCTTGCGCGAACAGTTCAATTTCGCCCCACACCGGAATGGCCCGTTCGGCCGCTGCCGGCAGGATCGCGGCCAGCTCGCGCTGCGGCGCCAGACCGGGACTCACCGCCACGACATCGATCTGGTCCAGCAGCTCGGCGGAAAAGGCTCCGGCATGGAACGTGACATCAGGCAGCGCGGCGCGCAAGACGGTCAGGCGCTCTGGCGCGGCGCGTGTGTCGGCCACGCGCACGGTCGCGCCGCACTGTGCCAGCCACAACGCCATTGCCAGTCCGGACTCGCCGAGTCCAAGCACCAGTACCTGTTTGCCTGTGTAATCCATCGCCTCGCTTACCGTAACTTCAATGTCGACAAACCGAACAGCACCAGAATCATCGTGATGATCCAGAAACGCACGACGACCTGGGTTTCTTTCCAGCCCTTTTGCTCGAAATGGTGATGCAGCGGGGCCATCAGCAAGACCCGCCGGCCCACCCCGAAACGCTTTTTGGTGTACTTGAAGTACAGCACCTGCACCATCACTGACAGCGTTTCGACCACGAAGATGCCACCCATGATGAACAACACGATCTCCTGGCGCACGATCACGGCAACGGTGCCCAGCGCACCCCCCAGTGCCAGTGCGCCGACGTCGCCCATGAAAACCTGCGCGGGGTGGGCGTTGTACCAAAGGAAGGCCAGTCCCGCGCCAGCCATCGCGCCACAAAAAATCAACAGCTCGCCGGCACCCGGAATGTGCGGGATGAACAGATAGCGGGAATAGGCGGCATTGCCGGTCAGATAGGCAAAGATACCCAGCGCGGTGCCCACCATTACCGTCGGCATGATCGCCAGGCCGTCGAGGCCATCAGTCAGATTCACCGCGTTGCTGGTGCCGACGATCACGAAATAGGTCAGCGCGATGAAGCCCCAGACGCCGAGCGGATACGTGACGGTCTTGAAAAACGGCACGATCAGATCGGCCTTCGGCGGCAGGTCGAGCGCGAATCCGGACTGGATCCAGGCGACGAACAGCTCCAGAAATTTCGACGTGCTGGGCGCTGACACCGAAAAGGCCAGGTACAGCGCCGCGGAGATGCCAATCACCGATTGCCAGAAATATTTTTCGCGCGACGACATGCCGTTCGGGTCCTTGTAGACCACCTTGCGGTAATCATCGACCCAGCCGATCGCTCCGAAACCCAGCGTCACCACCAGCACTGGCCAGATAAAGCGGTTGCTCAGATCAGCCCAGAGCAGCGTCGAGACGCCGATTGAAATCAGGATCAGCAATCCACCCATGGTGGGCGTGCCGCTCTTGATCAGGTGTGACTGCGGGCCATCCTGGCGCACCGACTGGCCGACCTTCAGATGCGCCAGCATGCGGATCACGGCGGGCCCGCAAATCAGGCCGATCGCCAGCGCCGTCAAGGTCGCGAACGTGGCACGGAACGTGATGAAGTTGAAGACACGCAATGGGCCGACGTCTTGTTGAAAATATTGGGCGAGCCAGAGCAGCATGTCAGTGCGATTCCTGTACAGGTTGACCGATCAGGTGATGCACCAGACGTTCCATTTTCATGGAACGCGAGCCTTTCACCAGCACGGTTGAAGCGGGGGTTGCGGCAGTCGTGACGGCCTGCGTGAGCGCGTCGAAATCGTTGAAATGGTGGGCCTGGGCGCCAAATGCGTTGCCGCTGTGCTGGGCCAGGTCGCCCAGCGTGAAGAGTTGCTCGATGCCGCGGCCGCGCGCATAGGCGCCGACTTCTTCGTGGTATTTGCGGCCATCGTTGCCGACTTCGCCCATGTCGCCCAGCACCAGCAGGCGCGGCGCCGGCGTGGCGGCCAGCACATCGATGGCGGCACGCACCGAGTCGGGGTTGGCGTTGTAGGTGTCGTCGATCAGCTGCGCGCCATTGGCGGCGCGCTTGCGCTGCAGGCGTCCACCCACCGGTGCGAATGCGGCCAGGCCGCGCACGATGGCATCCGGGCTGATGCCGATGGCGACGGCGCAGGCAATCGCAGCCAGGGCATTGCGGACATTGTGCTGGCCGGCGGCGGAAATCTGTACATCGAATTCGTGGCTGCCGGCGCGCACCTGCAGATCGCTGCCAAAGCCATTGTTCTGATGGGTACAGGTGACGTCGGCGCCGTGCGTCAAACCGAAGGTCATGATCTTGCGCTGCCCGACCGCACTGGCGAACTCGCGCCACAGCGGCGTGAACGGATCGTCGGACGGGAACACCGCGATGCCGTTGGCCGGCAGACTGCTGATGACCGCGCCATTTTCGCGCGCGACGGCTTCGACGCTGACCATGAATTCCTGATGCTCGCGCTGGGCATTGTTGACCAGCCCCAGCGTCGGTTGCGCGATTGCTGCCAGTTGCGCAATCTCGCCCGGATGATTCATGCCCAGTTCGATGACCGCCGCCCGCGTCTCAGCAGTCAGGCGCAACACGGTCAGCGGCACCCCAATGTCGTTGTTCAGATTGCCGCGCGTGGCCAGGCAATGCTCGGGGCCGACTGCGGCGTTCAGGATCGCCGCCAGCATTTCCTTGACGGTGGTCTTGCCATTGCTGCCGGTGACGCCGATCACCGGCAGCGAAAACTGCCGGCGCCAGTGGCGTGCAATCGCGCCCAGTGCAATGCGTGTATCCGGCACCAGCAAGGCGGGCAAGGTCAGGTCGGCCGGCAGATGATCGACCACCACCGCAGCGACGCCACGCGCGGCCAGGCCGCCGAGGAAATCATGGGCGTCGTAGCGTTCGCCGCGCAGTGCCACGAACAGGCTGCCGGCCGGGGCGCTGCGGGTGTCGGTGGAGACGCCCTCGAATTCGGCATCGCCGGTAGCGCTGGCGCCGCCGATCCATGGCTGCAAATCGAACAGGGAAGACTTCATGAATTGGCGCCTTTGGTGGTGGCTCGCGTGGCCAGTGCAATGGCTGCGTGGTCGGCGTCAAGGAAGGGCAATTTCTTGCCACGAATCTCCTGATAACTCTCGTGTCCCTTGCCGGCCAGCAGGATCACATCGGCCTTGCCGGCATGACGCACGGCCCACAGGATCGCCGCCGCGCGGTCCTCGATGACCAGCGGCACGGTGTGGCTGGCCTCCACACCAGCCAGGATCTGCGCAATGATGTCGGCCGGCAGTTCGCTGCGCGGATTGTCGCTGGTGACGATGACGTCGTCGGCACCCATGGCGACGGCACCCATCTGGGGTCGCTTGCCGGGATCGCGATCGCCGCCGCAACCGAATACGCACCAGAGCTTGCCGCCGCGCTGCGACGCCACTGCACGCAGCGCCGCCAGGGTTTTTTCGAGTGCATCTGGGGTGTGGGCGTAGTCGATGACGACCAGCGGTGCATCCTGGCCGCCGAATTGTTGCATCCGGCCGGGCACCGCCGTCAACGCTTCGACCGCATCAATGATGGCGCGCAACGCCAGGCCCTTGGCCAGCAGCGCACCGATGATTGCCAGCACATTGCTGACATTGAAATTTCCGACCAGGCGGGTTTTGACCAGCATGCTGCCCGCCTCGGTCGCCAGCTGGAAGCTGGTACCGATGTGGCTGGTGCGGATGTCGCTGGCGCGCAGCACGCTGGTCGCCGGCAGTGCAACATCGGTGAGCGCATCGTTGAGCGTATACCCGGTCACGGCGACGGTCGGCCTGGCCTGTTGCAAGCGCGCCAGCAACCGCAGCCCCATCGGATCGTCCAGGTTGATGATGGCGGCCTGCAGTCCCGGCCAGTCGAACAACGCGATCTTGGTGGCTTCATAGGTCGCCATGTCACCGTGATAGTCAAGGTGGTCGCGGGTCAGGTTGGTGAAGACGGCGACCTGCACCGGCAGTCCGTTGAGGCGACCCTGGTCGAGCCCGATCGACGAAGCCTCGATCGCCAGCGCGGTCGCCCCTTCGGTGCGCAGATCGCGCAGGCGGCGCTGCAACAGCACTGCGTCAGGGGTGGTGTAGCCGGTTTCGGCCAATGCATCCGCAACGCCGCGGCGGTACAGGCCCGTGCCGAGCGTGCCGATCACCGCGGCCGGGTCGCCCAGGCGCGACAGCGCCGCTGCCAGCCATTGGGTGCATGAGGTCTTGCCATTGGTGCCGGTCACGGCGATGGTAAACAGATCCGCCGCCGGCATGCCATACCACTGCGCAGCGACCAGCCCGGCTTGCTGCTTCAGATTGGGCACCGCCAGATTCGGTACCGCCGGTGTGCCCGGCCTCTGGAAATCAACACTCTCGACCACCACCGCTGCCGCGCCGCGCGCGACGGCGTCGTCAATGAACCGGCGGCCGTCGGCAAAGTCGCCCGGATAGGCGAGGAATGCATCACCTGCATTCACTGCGCGCGAATCCGATGTCAGCTCGGCCCCCGGCGCGCATTGGCGCAGCCAGTCAACGATGTCGGCGGGCGAGATCTTCACAGGCTCTCCTGCAGCGGATTGTCAGGAATCACGATATTGGTCACAGTCGAATCCGGCGCCACATTCATCGCCCGCAACACATTGGCAGTGACCGATGCAAACACCGGCGCGGCGACATCGCCGCCAAAATGGCCGTACGCGGTCGGTTCGTCCACCATGACTGCGATGATGATGCGCGGATTCGAGGCCGGCGCGAAGCCGACGAACGACGCCACGTACTTGTTGACATAGCGTCCGGCCACCACCTTCAGTGCAGTACCAGTCTTCCCGCCGACCCGATAACCAGGCACCTGGGCTTTTGGCGCGGTGCCCTCCGGACTGACCACGGTTTCAAGCATGGCGCGCATTTCCAGCGCTGTTTTCTCGCTGATGACGCGCTGCCCGACGGGTGGCTGGCTCACCTTGGAAAACGAGAGTGGAATCAAGTCGCCGTTGCGCGCAAAGATCGTGTACGCCCGCGCCAGCTGAATCAGCGAAACAGAGATGCCGTGCCCGTAACTCATCGTGGCCTGCTCGATCGGACGCCAGGTCTTGAACGAGCGCACCCGCCCGGCCACCGCGCCGGGAAAACCAATCTTTGGTTGCTGGCCGAAACCGACCGTCGTGAACATTTCCCACATTTCCTGTGCCGGCATTTGCAGCGCGATCTTTGCGGTGCCGATATTCGATGACTTCTGGATGATCTGCTCGACGGTCAGCAAGCCGTGCGCATGCGAATCGCCAATGGTGGCCGTACCGATCGTCATTTTTCCGGGCGAAGTCTGGAAGGTGGAAGTCGGTTTGACGCGATTCGTATCCAGCGCCAGCGCGACCGTGAATGGCTTGAGCGTCGAGCCCGGCTCGAAGGTGTCAGTCAGGACGCGATTGCGCAACTGCGCGCCGGTCAGAATCTGCCGGTTGTTTGGATTGTAGGTCGGCAGATTGACCAGCGCCAGCACCTCGCCGGTTTGCACATCGAGCACCACGATCCCGCCGGCCTTGGCTTTCGATTTCTCGACCGCTTCCTTCAACTGGGTGTAGGCGATGTACTGGATCTTGCTGTCGATCGACAGGGTCAGATCGTGGCCGTCATGCGGCTCGCGGATCGCGCCAATATCCTCGACAATGCGCCCCAACCGGTCCTTGATCACGCGCCGGCTGCCGACGGTGCCGGCGAGATTCTTTTGCGACGACAGTTCCATGCCATCCTGGCCAGCGTCCTCGACATTGGTAAAACCGACCACGTGCGCCATCACGTCGCCTTCGGGATAGAAACGCTTGTATTCCTTGCGCGTTTCGATGCCGGCAATATTCAGCGCGGCAATCCGGTCCGACGTCTCTTTTTCGACCTGGCGTTTCAAATAGACAAAATTGCGGTCGGAATCCAGCTTGTGATGCAGGTCGGCGTCGCTCATGTCGAGCAGTTGGGCCAACTCATGCAACTTGGCCTTGGGCGCTTCCTGCACATCATCCGGAATCGCCCAGATTGCCTTGACCGGCATCGATGACGCCAGCACCTGACCGTTACGGTCGGTGATCTTGCCGCGGGTCGCAGGCAGTTCGAGGGTGCGCGCATAGCGCGATTCGCCCTGCTTCTGCAGGAATTCGGTCGAGATTCCCTGCAGCCACAGCGCGCGGCCCGCCAGGGCGACGAACGCGGCGAAGAGCACGAACAACACAATCCGCGAACGCCATACCGACAGCTTCAGCGCCAGTACCGGACTGGTCGAGAACGGCACGCCTTTCGAGGCGGCAATGCGCGCCCCGGCGGCGGAGTTGCGAGGTTGGCGCCGCATCATTTGGCGTCCACAGTCAGGTATTGAATCCGTGCGGGCGTCAGTGGGACCATGTTGAGGTCGCGCTTGGCGCTGGTTTCGATGCGGGCATGCTTGCCCAGCGTGGATTGGTCGAGCTGCAGCTGGGCCCAGTCGATATCGAGCTGCCGGGCCAGCGATTGCGAACGCTCCAGCTCGATGAACAATTGGCGCGCCTGATATTGCGCATTGACGAGCGACAGTGCGCACAGCACCAGCAACGTGGTGAAGAACAGGTTCAACCGGCCGCTCATCGCGCCCCCGCATCGGGCAGGCGCTGCGCCACGCGCATGACCGCGGAACGGGCGCGCGGGTTGGCGGCAATTTCTTCGGCGGAGGGCTTGGCTTTGGAGATCAGGATCATTTCAGGTTGCGGCAAATCAATCGCGCGAATCGGCAGGCGACGGTCTGGCTGCGCCACCTTTGCCTTGGACGCCATGAAGCGCTTGACGATGCGGTCTTCCAGCGAATGAAAACTGATCACTGCCAATCTCCCCTGCGGCGCCAGCCGGGCATACGCCTGCTGCAAGCCTATTTCGAGTTCTTCAAGCTCCTGATTGATGAAAATCCGGACAGCCTGAAAGGTACGAGTTGCCGGGTCCTTGCCTTTTTCGCGGGTTTTGACTGCATGTGCCACGATCGCGGCAAGCTGTCGTGTGCTTGAAATTGGCTCGACTGCCCGGCCAGCAACAATCGCCTTTGCAATCTGAAAAGCAAACCGTTCTTCCCCATAATTGCGTATCACTTTCTCGATGTTTTCTTCGGTTTCGGAAGCCAGCCACTGTGCTGCGGAAATACCCCTGGTCGTATCCATGCGCATGTCGAGCGGCCCATCGGCACGGAAACTGAAACCGCGCGCCGCGTCGTCCACTTGTGGCGACGAAATCCCAAGATCAAGCAAAACACCATCAACTAGACCGACTCCCTGCGCTGCCAGCGCCGACTCCATGGTTGCAAAACTGTCGTGCACAATCAGAAAACGCGGATCAACGATCTGCTGCGCGGCAGCGATTGCCTGCGGGTCCTTGTCGAATGCGATGAGTCGCCCTTTGGCGCCAAGCTTTTCCAGGATCAGCCGGCTGTGCCCGCCGCGGCCAAAGGTGCCGTCGACATACACGCCATCCGCACGCGCGCCGTCAAGCAACAATCCTGCGACTGCTTCCTCCAGCATGACGGTGCGGTGCTGGAACTCTGGCACCACTTGCGAGGTACTCACGGCGCGTCAGAAAGAAAGATCGCGCAGGACATCCGGAATGCCGGCCGCCAACGCCTGGGCTTCGTGCTCTTGCAATCGGCCCCCGTCCCAGATGTCGAAATGGCTACCCATGCCGATCAGGCGCACGTCGCGGCCGATCCCGGCGGCGGCGCGCAATTCTGGCGAAATCAGGATGCGGCCGGCCGAATCCATCTCGATATCAGCGGCGCTTCCAAGATAGATGCGTTGCCAGGCGCGCGCCGACATCGGCCAGGCCGCGATTTTTTCACGCAGGGATTCCCACACTGGGCGAGGGAAGAACAGCAGGTTGCCGTCTGGATGCCGGGTCAGCGTGACGCGACCTTCGCACTGCAACGCCAACGCGTCACGGTGCTTGGCCGGAATGGTCATCCGGCCTTTCGCATCGAGATTTAATGCTGACTCCCCTGTAAACACCCTGAATTTCCCCTTGGTTACTGCTTTTTATCTGGCTGTTGTGATTGATGCATTGCGATGAACACACTTTTCGCCCCACAAAAATACACTTTTTCACACTGGCACCCACTTTAGAGGATGCCGAATTTGCGGTCAAGTAATATCAAGGCAACGAAACAGGGATTTTTCCAATAAAGTCAATGACTTAGCGTGTTTCATTAACGCAATCTGTAAACGCATATCCCTGCAAAATTAGGGACTTATGAGAGATAGTGAAAGTAGCGCCTGAGCTATACACATGTGTTTGACGCGGTCTTTGGTGCAAAAACTATTTTTCCCGCCCGTCGCGCCGACGCAAAGCAGGCCCGGCACCCCTCCTGAGCCGCGCCCCGGGGCACGCGAAACTCACATTCCGTCTTCTGCTCAAAGCCAATGCGCGTCGTCATACGGCGGGATGGTCTCGTGGATTATTTCTAATTTCGAAACAGTACCTTGCGATTTTTCGTCTTTTTTGCGCGCAATGCGGGGTATAAACTTCGCTTCATCGATGAGCACACGGCAAAAACAGTGCGACTCACCGAGGCAGGACCCAACGGGCTGCAGCAATGCCCGAACCGACGAGCCCGGAACCATCCCACTAACTTTTTGGAGATTCACAATGAATATCAAACAACTTTTCGCCGCTATCGCCCTGATTTCCGCCACTGGCGCTGTCTTCGCTGCTGACCTGATGCCGTTCACCGAAGCCGACAATTTCAAGTCGTCGAAAACCCGCGCTGAAGTCAAGGCCGAAGTCCTGCGTGCCAATCAGCAATCGATGCTGGCCCATGGTGATCTGAGCGCATCGGACCTCCCGGCCGTCGCTACCAAGAGCACCCGTGACCGCAGTGAAGTTCGCAAGGAAGCAATCGAGTCAGCCAAAAACCAGAAGTCGGATACGAATCGCCCGATCGGCAGCTGATTGTTGTTCGCCCATAAAAAAACGCCACATCATGTGGCGTTTTTTTATGGGCGACTGCGTTTGAATCAGAAGTGACCGACCCCAAACAATCCGATCAAGCCGATGACAATCAGATATAGCGCAACAATCAGATTGAGCAGCTTTGGCATGACCAGAATCAATACGCCTGCTACCAGGGACACGACAGGGGCCAGCGCGAGATGAATATTCATGGTGGTTTCGATCCGAAATTAAAATGAAGCAAGCCGATAGGCCGGATTCTGTTACGACGCCCGGGCGAACCCGTTTGCTATGACAGCCATTCCTCTAGGCCGTGAATTACTCCACGGCTCAAGCTTTCTACCCGCACGCTCCGCGAGCCACATCAACGCGTGCCTATTTGAAATTGCTCCGGGTGGAGGTTACCGCGTTTCACCGTAACTTAATACGCTCGTCTCTGTGGCCCTGTTCCTCGCCTCACGGCGGACGGCCATTAACCGTCACCCTGCTCTATGGAGTCCGGACCTTCCTCCCGCCCGCACCAAGATCGAAATCCTGGGGCAGACCAGCGACTGTCTGGCTTGCTTCAGCGCGCATTGTATCTTGCGCCCAGGTGTTTCTGGTAACTTGATGCTTTTCATGCAAATGCAACGAGGAAGACAATGACACGTTCGGGTGGTCAGATTCTGGTCGATACACTACAAATTCAAGGCGTCGACCTGGTATTCGGGGTCCCCGGCGAAAGTTATCTGGCCGTGCTTGATGCGTTGCATGACGCACCCATCCGCTTTATTACAAACCGGCAGGAAGGCGGCGCCGCTTTCATGGCGGAGGCCTATGGAAAACTGACCGGCAAGCCCGGGATCTGCTTTGTCACCCGCGGCCCGGGCGCGACCAATGCGTCGATCGGGATCCATACCGCGATGCAGGATTCGACCCCGATGATCCTGTTCATTGGCCAGGTGGGCGGCGATTTCGTCGAGCGCGAGGCTTTTCAGGAAATCGACTATCGGCGCATGTTCGGGCCGATGGTCAAATGGGTCGCGCAAATCGACCGCGCCGAACGGATCCCGGAGTACGTCGCCCGTGCTTTTCAGACGGCTACCAGCGGACGTCCCGGTCCGGTCGTCCTCGCCCTGCCCGAAGACATGTTGACCTCACTCGCAACGGTCGGCGACGTGGCGCGCTACCAGCCAGTGCAAGCGGCGCCTTCGCCGGCACAGACGGCGTCATTGCGCGCCCTGTTCGAACAGGCACAGCGACCGTTGATACTGCTCGGTGGCGGTGGCTGGAGCAGTTCTGCCTGCGCCGACCTGCAACGCTTTGCCGAACGCAATCATCTGCCGGTGGCATGCGCATTCCGCTTCCAGGATCTGTTCGATAATTGCCACCCGAATTACGTTGGCGATGTCGGTATTGGCATCAATCCACAACTGGCACAGCGCGTCCGTGACGCCGACCTGATTCTGGCGCTCGGTCCGCGACTGGGTGAAATGACTACCGGCGGGTACGCACTGTTAAGCGCGCCGCGCCCGCATCAGCGCTTGATTCATGTCCACGCTGGCGTCGAGGAACTGGGACGGGTCTACCAGGCCGACTTGTTGATCAATAGCGGCATGGCGGAAATGTGCGCGGCATTGGCCGGGCTGGACCTGCAAGAAAGCATCCGCTGGACCGAACAGACCGCCAGCGGCCATCGCGCCTTTCTCGATTGGCAGACGGAGCCGGCTGTATGCGCCGATCCTGCAGTAAAGCTGAATTTATGGCAGGTCATGCGTAGCTTGCGCACCACACTGCCGCGCGACACGGTCCTGACAAATGGCGCCGGAAACTTTGCCTCATGGGGTCACCGATTCTGGCAATACGGCGAACGCAGCGCCGGCCTGCGCACGCAATTGGCACCCACTTCCGGGGCGATGGGCTACGGCGTTCCCGCCGGCGTGGCCGCGGCGCTGCTGGCAAATCACGAAAACCGGCCGCGCAGCGTACTGACTCTGGCCGGGGATGGCGATTTCATGATGAACGGCCAGGAGCTCGCTACCGCAGTGCAATATGGCGCGCAGGTGCTCTTCATCATCTTCAACAACAGCATGTTCGGGACCATCCGGATGCATCAGGAACGCCACTACCCGGCGCGGATATCCGGCACGGAATTGCACAATCCCGACTTCGCCGCGCTGGCGCGCGCCTATGGGGCGTTCGGCGAAATGGTCGAAGAAACCGGGCAGTTCCCGGGCGCACTGGCGCGCGCCCGGGCCCACATGGCCAGCCACGCAGGGCCGGCACTCATCGAGTTGCGCTATGACGGCGATCTCATCTCCCCATCAACCACTTTGGGAGCAATTCGCCGCATTGCACAAGCCGATGCTGGCGAGTGACGGGTGCGCCGGCGCGGCCGTTGCGCGGCGACCTGCTTCCCAAATCAATTGGGGTGTCAACGGATTATCCCGACGAGGCGTTTGAACAACTCCTGTAAAAACCCTGGCAGCCATTCTGGTTTCAGCATGCCGGTTTTGCCTTGACAGGTTCTTCAAATGCAGCGCAGTCAACTCCTATTTTGACAACACTGTCATTGTGGTTTGTTTGTCAGTTGTGTAGGCTGCGATAGCACTATTTTCTTACCCCTTTGTTTGTTCAATCGCTCTAATCGGAGAATCAAGATGAAAAAAGCCCTGCTGCTGTTAGCCCTCGTTCAAATCGTTACGCTGTCGGCCTTCGCGCAGACCGCTGCTCCTGCTGCCGATGCTCCCAAGTCACGTGCTGACGTGAAAGCTGAAACCAAAGCAGCTGCCAAGGCTGGCGAACTCAAAGGTGGCGATGTTGCTCCTGTAGCCGCTCCTGTTGCACCAGCCGGTAGTGGCAAAGCCCGCGCCGATGTCAAGGCCGACACGAAAGCAGCTGCCAAGGCTGGCGAACTCAAGGGTGGCGACATTGCTCCGGTTCCAGCACCTGCAGCCACGGCTGACGGCAAAACCCGCGCCGAGGTGAAAGCCGAAGCCAAAGCAGCCAACAAGGCTGGTCAATTGGCCAAAGGCGACGAAGTCGATGTGCCAAAACCAGTTGTGACCCGCAAGTCGGCAGCCAAGAAAGCCGCCAAAGCCAAAGCCGCTGAAGAAGCCGCTGCAGCCAAGTAAGCTGCCTGACACGACGGTCGCTGCATAGCGACCTCAGTGCAATACAGCCCGCACCCGCATTTCGATGCCGTGCGGGTTTTTTTCGTCCATGGTGATGGAACGAGGCCACTGCGGAGCGCCACCAAACAGGGTTATCCACCAGCGCGCTATCTCTGTGCCATCGATTGAGACGTTTTATCCATGCGTATTTCCGCCGTCAACAGGAATGGCTTGTCGTTATTGACCGCGTTGCGGTTTTCAGGGACCGGCTTGCGAGTACAACCAGTGCGGCGCCTGCTGCCGTTGTCGCCGACGAACCAGTTCCGCTCCGAGAGCGAGCAACGCGAGCTGCGTCGCGCCATCGACAGGAGTTCGCGCGCTGGCCTGGCGCGCGTGTTGC
Organism: Actimicrobium sp. GrIS 1.19; assembly: GCF_035984655.1. Taxonomy (NCBI): domain Bacteria; kingdom Pseudomonadati; phylum Pseudomonadota; class Betaproteobacteria; order Burkholderiales; family Oxalobacteraceae; genus Actimicrobium; species Actimicrobium sp. GrIS 1.19. The sequence continues at coordinate 151,262 of NZ_JAXCHT010000003.1, forward strand.
GCAGTTTGCCGCTCAGTCCTGCGCGCGATGACGTTGATGCTGCGCGATCGCAAGCGGCCAATGAAGCCGCCACAGCCCAAAGCCCGACCGACAGGAGCCGCAGCCGACTGGTTGTTGTGCCGTCCCGATTGCTGCGACAATTTCCGCGCACCAGTGCGGCCGCAAGGCGCAGCAAAACCGTCACGCTGAGCACCGAGCAGGATCATGTCGTGCATGTGCGCACGCCCGACCATATCGCGTCGGCATTGCGTCAATCCTACTCAACGAAACCCAACGCCCCGATCGATCAGGTGGAAGAATCCCGCCAGCCGGATGCCGACCACCTCGGCACACGCGCGAACCGGGACCTTGCGCGGGCGCTGCCATACCTCATGCACCGCGCCAATGGCCGACGCATCCACGCCCGGCTTCTGATCCTGCTGCAGGCGATGCAGCGCTGACTTTTCCGCGTCGGCATCCGCCCTGCGGCGCACCCTGGTTGCGAAGCGCTATCGACCGGACGCCGGTGCCGCAGCGCGCGCCGCGGCAATGATGGCGGCATAGCCCGCCAGCACTGCGGGCAAACCCATATCGATGCTTTCGACGATCAAGGCGTGCCCGATCGAGACTTCCAGAATGTCCGGCAGCGTCAGGAAATCCGCCAGGTTGTCCAGATTCAGGTCATGGCCGGCGTTCACGCCCAGGCCTGCGTCCGTCGCCCTGCCGACGGCGCGACGAAATGCGGCGAGTACCGCCGGCGAGCGTTCGCTGCCGAAGGTTTCGGCAAAGGGCTCGGTGTACAGCTCGACGCGATCGGCGCCAAGCTCCCTGGCCTGTGCCAGGTGCGGGTTCTCGACATCGATGAACAGACTGCTCCGGATGCCGGCGTCGCGCAGCCGCGCAAGAACCGGCCGCAGCGCTGCCGCATCCCGCACCAGATCCCAGCCGTGATCGGAGGTCAACTGGTCCGGGCTGTCAGGCACCAGCGTGCATTGGGCCGGTCGCGCGCGCAGCACGACGTCCAGAAACTCCGCCGTCGGATTGCCCTCGACGTTGAGTTCACGTCCGTGCGCGGCGGTCACCGCGAGCAATTCGGTGACATCCGAATAGCGCGCATGCCGTTGGTCAGGACGCGGGTGCAGCGTGATGCCGTCGGCGCCCAACTGCAGGCAGCGCTCGGCGAACGCGCACACGTCCGGATAATTGCGCCCGCGCGAATTACGCAGCAAGGCAATCTTGTTGATGTTGACGGACAGCTTGGTCATGGTGTGATACTCCCCTCAGCGAAAAAACGACGGCATGTCGACAGGGTAACAGTGTGTCTCACACTGGCGCTGCGGCGATGACGCAATTGCGACCGGCGTGCTTGGCGAGATACAGTGCCGCATCGGCGCTGCGCAACATGGCGTCGCCATCCGGATGTCCGTGCGCTTCCGCCACGCCTGCGGAAAAAGTGGCCACAAACTCGCCGGCGTCGCTTTGATGGTGCAGTTGTGCGAACGCCTTGCCGATATCGGCCAACACCTCCGTGGCGTGCTTTTGCGTCGTGGCCGGCAGCAGCACCACGAACTCCTCGCCGCCATAGCGTCCGATGATATCGCCGCGCCGCAAGCGTTGTTGCAGCAGGCGGGCCAGCGCGCGGATGACCTGGTCACCGACCGGGTGGCCGTACGTGTCATTGACCTTCTTGAAAAAATCCAGATCGATCATTGCCAGCGACAACGGCGCGGCATGGCGCTCGATGAGCGACACCTCGCGCGCCAGATGTTCCTTGATCGCAGCGTGGTTGTACAACCCGGTCAGGCTGTCGCGCGAAATCAGTCCGCGCAAGGCGCGCGAACGCTCGGCCCGGCTATCGATCGCTGCGATCAGATCCGCCGTGCCGGTTGTGTCCTGCAGCACATCGTCCGCACCGGCGGCCAACCCCTCGCGGCGGCGGTCGGCGGCGCCCTCGCGCGCCAGCAGCAGGATCGGAATTTCCATCAGCCCCGGCTCCTGGCGGATCAGTCGAATCAGGTCGAGATCACTGCACTCGGGAAGCGATAAATCGATCAGGATCAAATCCGTACTCTGCTGATCGAGCAGATTGAACAATTCCGCCGGTCGCTGCAGGAACGTCAGCTCGATGCCGCCCGCCCGCAATGCGTCGGCGCGGTCGGCGCTGGCGCTCACGTACAACACGCGCCACGGTGGACGGGCTTCGCGCCGCAACAGCTCGTCGATTTTTTCGGTCAGCATGACCGGATCAAATGGCCGGACAAGATAAGCATCGGCGCCGGCCCGAACCGCGGCCAGGCGGGATTCGAAATTGCCACGCGATGACAGGACGATCAGTCCAAAGGTACCTGCGGCGCGCAACTGCTGCAGTTGCGCCGCCGTTTGTGCGCCGGCAATGTCTTTGCCGAGATCGAGTAGCACGACGGCCGGGTTTTGCGGTCGCTCCTGCAGCGCCAGTTCGGACAGGCTGGCCAGCGTGGTCACCGGGTAGCCGAGCAGCCGCAACTGCAATGCCGTGTCGCGCAGCAGCAGTGCATTGCCGTGAATCAGGTACATGGTCGACATGCCAACAATCGATCCCGCCATTGCCTGCTCCTTTGCCTTGATAACGGCCTGATGGCCCCCTGTTTTTGGAACCATTGCCTACCCCTGCGACCACCTACTGCAAGGCTGCTGGCATGTCGTCACGCGCTGGCGCCGGCATGGGCGGGTCGGGGTTTCGGTACAACGGCATCACAACGATATACAGCGTGAAGGAAACGTTTGTAATTTACATGGAGCAAGAATAAACTAAAAGTAGCGACAGGCAGCGACTATCAGTAAGAATCCCTGTCATCAGATGCGCGCACGGCGGCGCAAAACTGTGTTCGAAGGAATCCTCATGTCTTTCCGGTCACCGCAGCGCTGCACGAACATGTTGTTCCTCATCGCGCTTGGGGCAATTCTGTCCCTGCTGCCGCGCCCGGCTGCGGCAGGCGCCGAAATCAACTGGCTGCAGCCGCGCTTTACCTATCATGCAAAAAACTATCGGTTGCAAACCGTGTTCAAGCATCTCGCACAGGACGAGCATTTGCAACTGCACGTTGCGCCCGGGATCGAGGCCCGCGTCACCGCCCGGTTCGACATGCACCCCCAACAATTGCTCGATCAGCTGGCCGCGCAGTTTCACCTTTCCTGGCGCGTCGAGGGCAAGCATCTGTTCATTGCCCCGCTGGCGCCACTTGCAGATGGTGGATTGGCATTGCGGGTCAGCCCTGCGCAATCGTTCGCCAGCCTCGCCGAGCCTGCTGCGCAGCAAGCCAGCGTGCCGGTCACGCCGCCCGCCAATCCGTTCAGGACGTGGGCCACCGCGGCCACTGACAGGACCGTCCAGAACACATTGGCGCGCTGGGCCATGGCCGCCGGCTGGCAGATGGTGTGGGAATTGCCGCAGGATTTTTCGGTGGAAGCGGCCGCCAGCGTCGACGGCTCATTCGAGGATGCGGTGACGGCCGTCATGCAGAGTCTGCAGTCGGGCGAGACGCCGGTGACAGCCATTTTTTACGATGGCAACCGGGTATTGCGCATCGTCGCCAAGGGAGCCCCATGATGCAGGCTTCACGTGTGCGCCGCGCCGCCGGCAGCGCCCTGATCGCAGTTACGCTGGCACTGCTGGGGGCATGCAGCAGCATGCAAAGTGGCATGATCGAGCGCACCAGCGCCGCCGAAACCCGCGCCTCGCAACTTGCGCGCGACACCGGCAAGCGCGATCGAACGGCGCCCGCCACGACATTGGTGCAGCACGATCCCGGCATCTGGCTGGGCCGTGGCCAACCACGTCCGAGCCAGGCGCCACTGCCGGCGATTTTCAGCCAGCCGGCCACCTTTGAGCGGTCGGTCAATTCGTTGGCAGAATTTGCCGAGCGCATCACCCTGCGTTCCGGCTTGCCCACCAAGGTGGCGCGCGACGCGACCTCGTCGGGACAAAAAACGGCCATCAGCGCCGGCGCATCGACCGTGCCGATGCTGCCGCTGCCGGGGTCGACATCGGGCAACACGAGCCAGACTACGGCCTCGCCGGTGCGAATCGACTTTTCCGGCGGCACCCTGAAAGGTTTGCTCGACACCGCCGCCGCACGCTTCGGCGTCTCGTGGAAATATGCCAACGGCGTGATCCAGTTTTTCCACACCGAGTCGCGCACCTTTCAAATTGCCGCCGTGCCCGGCGATTCAGCGCTCAGCGCGACGGTTGCCAGCGGCGCGAGTTCCGGCAGCAGCCAGGGCGACAGCACCGGCACCACCTTGAATGCCAACAACAGCCAGAACATCGCCGTCAAATCACAACTGTCGGTGTACTCCAGCATGGAAAAGGCCATCGGCATCATGCTGTCGTCAGACGGCAAGGTGGTCGCCTCGCCTGCCACCGGCTCGATCACGGTAACGGAAACGCCGGACAATCTGGAACGCATTGCGCAGTTCATCGAGCGCGAAAACCAGGCTCTGGCGCGCCAGGTCATGGTCAACGTGACGGTGCTGGCCGTGACCCTGACGCGCGGCGATAACTACGGCATCCAGTGGGACCTGGTGTACCAGTCGCTGTCGCGCAAATACGGTGTCGCCAACAGGCTCACTCCGGTTGCCGGTGCGGCCGCGCTGTCGGCGGCGATTCTCGACACCGCCAGCAGCAAGCTGGCCGGCACCTCGCTGCTGATCGAGGCGCTCGCCGAGCAGGGCCGGGTGCGGCGCGACACCTCGGCCTCGGTGGTCACCCTCAACAATCAGCCCGTGCCGGTCCAGGTGGCCAAGCAGACCAGCTACCTGAAATCGTCGCAGACCACCCAGACCGCCAATGTCGGCAGCACCACCACCCTGACGCCGGGGGTCATCACGTCCGGCTTCAACATGACGATCCTGCCCAATGTGCTGGCCAACGGGACGGTGCTGCTGCAATTCTCAACCGATATTTCATCGCTGCGCGCGTTGCGCACTGTCACCAGCAGTTCGTCATCGATTGAGTCGCCCGAGCTCGACACCCGCAATTTCCTGCAACGCGTCGCCATGAAATCCAACGAGACGCTGATCATCAGCGGCTTCGAACAGACCGAGGACAACCTGACCCAGCAAGGCACCGGCACGCCCTCGAACATGCTGCTCGGTGGCAGGCTCGGCGCCTCCAGCAGCAAGGAGGTGATCGTGATTCTGATCACCCCGGTCGCACTGCGGGCTTCCTGAACGCACCGCCGCCATGTCCATCCATACCGTTCAGATCGGCAAGACACGCTTCGTTTGCGGGCTGTTCTGGCAATCGCTGTCGCGCCCGCGCGACCTGTGGAAGGAAGCCGTGCAACTGGCGCTGAAAATCGATGCCGATCTGATGGTGCTGCGCAAGGATCATGCAATGGCGCAAGCCGGCTATGTGCATTCCAGGGATGGCGCGCGACGTGGTCAGCAGTCGCTGGCGGCGGTGATTTCGAAAACGGTCGCGCTTGAGGGCGCCCATTACGACGGGCATCAACAACCGGCCCACAATTGGCTCTGCGCGGTGCGCCTGCCGGATGGCATGTGGGCGTATTGCGCGGTGCGTGATGCCAACTTCCTGCCCAACGGCGACTTCGCCGGCAGCCGCGATGCCGTACTCGACCGACTGCAGGGCGACTATGCGCTGGGCGGCTGGAATGTGGTTATCGGCGACCCCGAACTGGAACAATATGGCTTCCACAATTTCAGTGCCAAGGCGCTCGACGATCTGCTGCCAAAACGCAAGAACGGACAACTTTTTGTGCGGCGCTGGTCGACGCTGCACCCGGTACAGCGGCGCCTGCCGCCGCTCTGGTGGTCGGGGATCGGCGCAGCGGCGCTGCTCCTGCTGGCCGGCGCGGGCTGGCTCTGGCAGCATCAGCAACGCCAGCAGGAGCAGGAACGCGCGCGTGCGCTGGAGGCGACGCGCGCCCGCCTGGCGGCCACCAATGCCAACGCACCGGCACAGAAACCCTGGCTGGCAAAACCACTGCCGCTGGAATTTGCGCGAGCCTGCCAGGCCCGCCAGCAACCTATGACCCCGGGCGGCTGGCAACTCGAGTTGTTTCAGTGCGAGCCCGACACGGTCAGTTTCAGCTGGCTGCGCAACGACGCCAACATCGCCTGGCTGCACGAACAAGTGCCCGCGGCAAAGATTGCCCCGGACGGCAACCATGCAACCGATCTCGTCGCGCTCAAGGTGAGTGCCCGCGGCGCCGACGTGCTGCTCCCGGCGGACGACATGCTGCGCCGGTTACACGCACTCAGCCAGCCGCTCGGCGTGGCCTTGAAGCTCATACCGGTGCAGCCCACGCGCCCGCCGGCCCCCAATCCCGCCGGCGCCGCAGCCGTCCCGGCGCCGCCCGCATGGAAGAGCTACATGCTGCACGCCGATCTGGCGACCCTCACGCCGCTGGCGGCGGCCGATCTGATCGACCAACCCGGCCTGCGCCTCGAACGGATTCGCTGGCGCTCGGGCGCGTGGTCCATTGAAGGAGTGGTGTATGTCAAATAGATCAATCCTGTTGCTGCTGCCAGCGCTGCTGGTGTGCCTTGGCGCGCGCGCCGAATCGACTGCCGAAGCCCTGACCAGGATCGAGGCCGAGACCCTGGTGCTGAAGGCGCAGGAACGGCAACTCGCCACCCGGGTCAAGATCCTGCAGCTGCAAACCGAGCTCAGCACACGCCAGACCAGCGCGGATCAGAATGCCCGGCCCGGCGCACCGGGCGACCCGACCACCGTGTCGATCGAGGGCATCGGCGCCGGACTGTATGCCACCCTGCAGTTCGAAAATGGCAGCCGCATCGACGTCAAGACCGGCGACCTGCTGCCCAATGGCATGCGGGTCCTGTCGATCGGCGCCAACGAAGTGATTGTCTCGGCCGACAAGCGCCAGCGGGTCAGACTGTCGCCCGGTACTGCCGCGCTGGTGTCGGCGGCCTCCGGCGGCGTGCAAACCAGCCTGAGCCTGCCGGCGCTGCCGCCGAGCGGCTACCCGGCCGTGCCGAAGCTGCCCGGCAAAGGGGGCGCGCAATGAACATGCGTGCCCGGCAAGCCGGCGAGGACCTGCTCGCGCCGATGGCCGAACCGGCGCTGACTGCGCTCGACATGCTGTCGCTGACCGTGCTCAGCGCCGACGGCGTGTTCGAAGCCAGTGCCGAGGAACGCAAGCTGCTGTGCCTGCTGTCGGACGGTCGCCTGCTGATCGCCAGCGGGCAGGAACTCAATCCGCATGTGCAGTCGTACCGGGCCCGGCTCGACCGCATGAAACGGTCGTTCACACCGGTGCACTGTTCGATCGAGCTGATCGGTCGCGCCTACCAGGGCGGCGGCAACGAGGCCGGCGCGCGCCACCAAACCCACACCATGATGCAGGTCACCGCCAAGGACCTGATGGCCAAGGGCTGCCGCGACCGCGCCTCGGACATCCACATCCGTGTCAACCGCCTGAGCACCGAGTTCTACTTTCGCATCCACAACGATCTGGTCAAGGTCGGCGGCCAGACGCGCGAGTATGGCGAACGCCTGCTGGCGACAATCTATGGCGCCATGACCACCGTCTCCGATAACTCATACAAGCCGACCGAGCGGCAGGATGCCAGCATCGGCGACCGCGACAAATTGCCCGACATGTTGTACGGCGTGCGCATCGCCACCGCACCCACCAGCGAGGGTAGCCTGATGGTGCTGCGCCTGTTGTACAACGACGCCGGCGACCACATCGATCTGCGTCCGCTCGGATTCGCCGACGCCCACGCCGACTGCATCCAGCGCTTGAAGGACCAGCCGATCGGCATGAACATCATCAGCGGCCCGACCGGCTCCGGCAAGTCGACCACGCTGCAGCGGGTGCTGGCCGGCGAGCTGCTGGAGTCGCATGGCAGGCTGCATGTGCTGACAGTGGAAGACCCGGTGGAGTATCCGATCCCCGGTGCGGTGCAAACCGCCGTCACCAACGCCAACACCGAAGCGGAACGTTCACGCCTGTTTTCGGCCGCCATTTCGAACGCCATGCGGCTCGATCCGGACACCATCATGATCGGCGAGATTCGCGATGGTGCGTCAGCCCAGAGCGCACTGCGCGCGGCCATGACCGGACACCAGATCTGGTCCACCGTCCATGCCAACAGCGCCATCGCGATCATCGACCGGCTGGTGGATCTGGGGCTGCCGCTGGCGATGGTGGCCGATCACACCGTGCTGACCGGACTGATCAGCCAGCGCCTCGCCAAACTGCTCTGCGCCGGTTGCAAGCAGCCGCTGCGCGAACATCCGGCCGACCTGTCCGCCGCGCTGATGCAACGCTTGCAGACGGCACTCGGTGCGCGCATCAAGCAGGTGTGCCTCACCGGCAGCGGCTGCAAGGCCTGCGGCGGTCACGGCACCATCGGCCGCACCGTGCTGGCCGAAGTCATTGTGCCCGACGCGCGTTTCTGCGCCTTGATGCGGGCCGGCGACAAGATTGGCGCGCTGGCCTGGTGGCACACCGAGCTGGGCGGGCGCAGCATCGTCGAGCACGCGATTGCCAAGGTCGGTGCCGGCCTGATCGATCCGCGCGTGGCGGAGAAGACCGTCGGTCATCTGGTGAGCGTGCCGCCCACCGCGCGGCCGGAGAGCTGACATGCAAATCGACCTGAACCGCTGGTGGGCCAAGGCGCAGTTTTCCGAAACTGCGCGCCTGCGGCTGTATCGCAAGATGTCGAAAATGCTGGCCAATGGTTTGCCGCTGCTGAAGATTCTGGAAGAGTTGCGCGACCGTGCTGCGCAACATGGCGAGCGGCCCAATGATCCGCTGGCGATCGTGCTGGATGATTGCCGGCGCCTGGTGCAAAACGGTCGCATGTTCGGCGAAGCGCTGGCGCCGTGGGTGCCGCCCACAGAGCACATGATCATCAGCGCCGGCGAGCAGGCCGGACAGCTCGAATCGACCTTGCTGGCAGTGGTTGACGTGGTTCAGGCCAGCAAGAAAATCAAGGGCGTGATCGTCGGCGGACTGACCTACCCGGTGGCCGTGCTGGTGCTGATCCTGTGCTACCTCTATGTGTTCGGCACGCGCGTCATTCCGGAATTCGCCAAGGTGGTCGATCCGGCCGGCTGGCATGGCGCGGCGCGCTCGTTGCATGTGATGTCACAACTGGTGCAGCAATGGATGGTGCTGCTGGTGGCGGCGATGATCGTGCTGGCGGTGCTGGTGGTGACGTCGCTGCCACGCTGGTGCGGCAACCTGCGCATGCTGTTCGATCATGTCGCACCCTGGTCGATCTACCGGCTGGTGGCAGGCAGCGGTTTCCTGACCGCGTTCGCTACGCTCCAGCATGCCGGCATCACGGTCGAACGTTCCCTGATGCGGCTGTCCGACATGGCGCAGCCATGGCTGCGCGAACGGCTCGACGGCGCGCTGCTGGGCGTCAAGTCCGGCATGAATTGCGGCGAGGCGCTGCGCAATGCCGGCTATGGCTTTCCCTCGCGCGAAGTGATCGATGACCTGTGCGTGTATGCCGAATACAAAGGCTTTTCGGCGGCGCTGAAAACCCTCGCCGACGAATGGATGGAAGAAGGCGTCGAAACCGTCTCGGCCCAGATGAAGATCCTGAATGGCCTGGCCATCGTGCTGCTGGCGATCGTGATCAGCTGGCTGGTCACCGGCTTCTTCGGCATTCAGCAGGAAATCGCAACCATGACCCGCGCAGTGCATTGATTGATCCTTTTACTGGAGATGACCATGACTGATTTTTCCCCGCAGCCTGCCGCAATCCTGTCGCGTCAACGGGGCGCATCGCTGCTCGAAGGCATCGCCTACCTGGGCATTGCCGCCATCGTGATTCTGGGTGCAGTGTCGCTGCTGACCGGCGCGTTCAGCAGTGCGCAGTCGAATCGCGTGTCGGAAGAAATCGTCTCGATCCGCACCGGCGTGAAGAAACTGTACAGCAGCCAGTCATCCGGCTACGGCACCGCGGATCTGAATGCCACGCTGGTTTCGGCCAAGGTGTTTCCCAGCACCCTGACCGCCACTGCGGCGGGTGCGGCAACCAACTCGTGGGGCGGGTCGGTCACGGTAACCGGCGCCACCTCGACCTTCAACATTGTCTACACCGGCGTGCCGCAGGATGTCTGCATCAATGCGCTCAGCGGCGCCACCGGCTGGGCCAGCATCACCGGCAATGCCAATGCTGCCATCACCACCTTTCCGGTGACGCCTGCCGACGCCGCGGCGGCCTGTTCAGTGTCGACCTCGGCAGGCAACACCATCACCTGGGCCTCGAACTGACGGCCAGCCGGCACAAGGAAACCGACCATGTGGATCGCCATCGTCTTTGTCATGTTCGCCTCGGTGATCGGTGCGCTCTCGACTGCGCCGCAGGCGACGCTCGACAGTCGTCTCGGCGAGGCACGCGCGACCAGTCTGGCGGCCAATCTGGTGGCCTATCGCAGCGGCGTGATTGCCTATGCCAATGCCCATCCCGAGCATGTCGGCATGGTGACGCAGCCGCTGTATCCCACCGGTTATGTGCCGCTCGATCCACCGCTGTGGACCAATGAGGTGCTGGCCGACGGCACCATTCTGGTGGGTGCGAGCAGCGCGCCGCCGGTCGACATCGACGACAAGATCGGCAAGCTGTCGCACCATTCCGCGCTGGCTGGCCGCGGGCGCGCCGACCCCTCCAGCGAACCGCCCGCCGGCATCCGCGGCCCGTACTGGCAAGCCCACCGGGAGTAAAACCATGCTGCCGATTCAACGCCATCGTGGCTTCACCCTGCTTGAACTGCTGGCGGCATTGGCGGTCGGGACGCTGATGCTGGTCGGTCTGACGTCGGTGCTGGATATCTCGTTGCAGGACGCGCGGGGACAACAGACTGCGCTGCATCAGGCGCAGTTCACGGCGGCCGCAACGCGCTACCTGACCGACAACTACGCCACCTTGCTCACCCGCACCGCCGGCGGCGCCACGGTCGGCATTGCGCTGGCGGATCTGAACGCGACTGGCGCGGGTTATCTGCCGGCCAGCTTTGCGGCGCAGAACGCCTACCGGCAAACGCCATGCATGCTGGTGCGCAGCCCGGCCGCCAACCAGCTCGACGCCCTGGTCGTCACCGAGGGCGGCGATGCCATTGCCGTCGGCGAGCTCGGCTACATCAGTGCCAACGCAGGAACCGGCGGCGGCGCCATCGGCCCGGCCACCCCCAATGACGGCTTGCCGCCAGTCGCGCGCGGCGCATTTGGCAGCTGGATGCTCGACAATGCCGGCCTGACCAACTTCACGAAGACAAGTTGCAGTGGCGCCGCAGCCGGCGCCGGCCATCTTGCGTCGGCAGTATTTTATGGCGGCGCCAGCCAGCTCGATGCCGACTTCCTGTATCGCAGCGCGGTCAGCGGCAAACCGGAATTGACGCAAATGAATGCGCCCCTCGGGATGGGCGCCGGCGCCATGGCGGTGGCGGGCACGGCTTGCGGCACGCGCGCAGCCATTGCAATCGATGCCAGCCGCCAGCTCCTGAGCTGCGATGCGACCGGCATCTGGATCGACAGCACCGACACCTCGCTGTGGAAAGCACCGGTTGCCACCTTCTCCGAACTGGCCCTGCTGCATGCTTCCGACCCGGCTGGCACGGTGCGCGTGGCGGCGGACACTGCCCGCGCCTACATCCATGACGGCGCCAGCACCTGGACCGCGCTGGCGGTGGACGAACTTGGCAATCTGCACATGGAAGGCCATCTGCGCGCGGACGGCAATATCACTGCTGGCGTGGATGTCACTGCCGGGCGCGACGTCAGCGCCCTGCGCGACAGCATTGCCACCAACGACATGCGCGCCTCCGGCGTGTTCGCACAGGATGCGGCCGGCTCGCGATCCTTTTCGATTTACGGCCGCTTTACGGTCGGCGACCGCTGCAATTATGTCGCACCGGACCGGCGTGGAAACATGGTGCTCAATCTCGACATTGGCACGCTGGCCGCCGACGCCTCCGGCATCACCCTGATGTGCCAGCCCGACAGCACCGGCAGCGAGGGCCATTTTGTCTATATGGACAATACCTTTGCGCCCCCCCGCCCGGCGCGCCGCTGCCGCCACCAACGCCACCGTAACCGCGACGCGCCGCCATGCACGCATTGCCATCCCTCCGCCGCGCTCGCACTGCCGCCATCCTGCTTGGCGTGTTTGCCGCGACCGTGCTGTGTGCCTCGCCGGCGCGCGCGTGCTGGGAGGAGGCCGGGCTGCGCTACGGCGTCAATCCGACCCTGCTGTACGCGATTGCCCGCACCGAATCGGGCCTGAATCCGAACGCGATCAACCGCAACCGCAACGGCAGCTATGACCTCGGCCTGATGCAGATCAACAGCCGCTGGTTTCCAACCTTGCGCCGCTACGGCATCGACGAACAGCAACTGCGCCAGCCGTGCGTAAGCATTCATGTCGGCGCCTGGATCCTGGCGCAGAACATGCAACGGCTGGGCAATTCCTGGGAAGCAGTCGGCGCTTACAACGCCACCCAGCCGACGCAGCGCCTCGCCTATGCGCGACGGGTGCTGCAAAACCTTCCTCGCATCCCGGGCGAGCCGCAGTGATTGATACAGGAGAGTCAAGATGATTGCGCCGACAGTTGTGTTTCGCGACCTGCTCGAAGAAATCCTCGAACTGGTGAGCATCGGCAAGGTGTTCACCGATATCCACATCGAAGAAAACGCCCCGATGATGGTCAAGACGCCGCGCAAGTGGCAAGCCATCGGCAGCGAACCAGTGCAGCGCGAAGAGATGATTCCGCTGCTGTCGGCCATTGATCTGGAATGGGAAGAGCGCATCGCCGAGGGGGCGATCGACCGCTCGTTCCTGCTCACGCAATGCCGGCTGCGCTGCAATGTGTACCACTGCGGCTCGCGCGAAAAAATCACGATCTCGCTACGGCGCCTGCCGCTGCATCCGATCTCGATCGAAAAAACCGGGCTGCCGCTGTATGTGCGCAGCATGCTCGAAGCCACGCGCGGCATCATTCTCGTCACCGGCTCGACCGGCTCGGGCAAGACCACCACGATTGCCGCGATGCTGGATTATTTCAACAGCTCGCGCAGCAGTCACATCATCACCATCGAGGAGCCGATCGAATACCAACTGCAACGCAAGCAGTCGATCATTTCGCACAAGGAGGTTCCCACGGACACGGCCAGTTTTTCGTCCGGCCTGCGCGAGGCGATGCGGCAGAATCCGGACATCATCATGGTCGGCGAAATTCGCGATTTCGAGACCGCCGATACCCTGCTGCATGCCGGCGAATCGGGTCATCTGGTGCTGGCCACCATGCATACCAACAGTGCGCTGACGGCGATTTCCAAACTGCTATCGTTCTTCCGCCCGGATCAGCGCGACCAGCTTGCGGCAACCCTGGCCAGCGCACTGGTCGGGGTAATCTGCCAAAGCCTGGTGCCGACCGAAAACGGTGAAGCGCTGGCGCTGGCCAGCGAAATGATCTTCAACAACAACCAGCAGGTGGCCGGCCTGATTGCCGACGCGACCAAATTCCACATGCTGGCCGACTTCATGAAGCGCAAGGAAGACAACATGTCGCGCAGTCTCAATGATGCACTGGCCCAGCTGGTAATCAAGAAGACGGTCAGTCCGAAAGACGCCATGCGCGCCGCCTACAACCGCGCCGAACTGCATGACATGATCAGCGGGGTGCGCAACTGACGATCTCACCCCACCGTCCTGCAGGCCTGCGACTCAGCGAATCTTGCCCATCAGTTCTTCGGCGTCGGCGATGAACGGCGTGCGGGTGAGTCGATTGAACAGGCACAGGACCTGACCGCGCTGGGAGCGCGGATGGGTTTGCGGATACAGCCCGGTAATGACGACGGCGCTGACGCCGGCACGTTCGTCAAACTCGATGACCTTGCCGACCGGCTTGGGATTGCGCAGCTGGCTGATCTCGCTGCAGCTTTCGATGACTTCGGTCTCATGCTCGGTCCATTGCGGCGCCGACGCACCCATTGCTGAGCCCGCCAGCAGCAGCATGCCGATCAGACTGATCCGTGTTGCCGTAACTTTGCTGTTCAATTGCCACTCCCTTGGTTGCAAACTGCCCTGATTCTACGCATTGCAGGACGAATGTGCCGATGCATTTGCGGCAACTGCCGCCTGCGCCGCAAAACGAATCGAGCTGGAAATGGCATGGTTGGCCCGCGCGGCGCTGACAATGTTACATGGACAGAATTTTCTGCGTTTCTTTTTATGCGGCAAAGCATTACTTGCACAGAAGAAAAACAGGCACTTATAATCCCACGCTGGTCTTAGTGCTTTTCGTTAACCAACGAATAACGCAAAGTCATCCAGCCTGCTACCAAAAGGCGAATTTGCCCTGTACTACCTTACCTGGGAATATCGCGCATGAATTTGCTCAAAATGAAAGTCGGCACGAGACTGGCGCTCGGATTTGCATTGGTCCTGGCGCTGCTTACCGTCGTGACCGTCCTTGGCATCAGCCGCATGTCGCAAATCCAGGATCGGCTCGAAAACGTCGTCAAGCAAAAAAACGTCGAGACCCGCATGGTCATCGACATGCGCACGATGCTCAATGACCGCACGGTCTCGTTGCGCGGCCTGACGTTGCTGACCGATCCGGCCGACATGCAGCCGGAATTTGAGCGGATCAAGGAGCAAACGCGCAAGTACAGCGAAGCCGAGGCACGCCTGGCCGCCATGTTCAAGAGCGACGCCGGCACCGCCCCCGAGGAAATCGCCCTGCTGGCAGCCATCAAGGACAGCGAGAACACCGGCGTTCCACTGATCGCCAAGACGATCGAACTGTTCGTCGCCAACAAGCCCGAAGACGCGACCAAAGTGCTGATCAAGGAACTGCGCCCGTTGCAGAAAAAATGGAGCCAGTCGCTGGATGACCTGTCGACCCTGGAAGACAAGCGCAATGCCGATTCCGCGACTGATGCGCGCGCCTCGTTCGACAATGCCCGCACCCTGATGCTCGGCCTGGGTGTGTTTGCCCTGATCATCGGCGTGCTGGCCGCCTGGGTAATCACGCGCGGACTGCTGCGCCAGCTCGGTGGCGAGCCCGACTATGCCGCCACCATTGCTGGCCGGATTGCCAGCGGTGATCTGGCCTCGAGCATCGACACTGCGGCGGCCGATCAATCGAGCCTGCTGATGGAAATGAAAGCCATGCGCGACAGCCTGGTCAATATCGTCGGCCAGGTGCGTATCGGCACCGACACCATTGCCACCGCGTCCAGCGAAATCGCAGCCGGCAATCTTGACCTGTCGTCGCGTACCGAGCAACAAGCCAGCTCGCTGGAAAAGACCGCCTCCTCGATGGAAGAGCTGACCGCGACCGTCAAGCAGAACGCCGACAACGCGCATGAAGCCAACGATCTGGCCGCGTCGGCCTCCGAGGTCGCCCGCAAGGGTGGCCTGGTGGTGTCGCAAGTGGTCGCCACCATGGGCTCGATCAATGACTCGTCGCGCAAGATCGTCGACATCATCAGCGTCATCGACGGCATCGCCTTTCAAACCAATATTCTTGCGCTCAATGCCGCAGTCGAAGCGGCCCGGGCCGGCGAGCAGGGCCGCGGTTTTGCCGTGGTGGCCGCCGAGGTGCGCAATCTAGCCCAGCGCAGCGCCGCTGCCGCCAAGGAAATCAAGACCCTGATCGGCGACTCGGTCGACAAGGTCGACGCCGGTACCCGACTGGTCGACCAGGCCGGCGCCACCATGGGCGAAGTCGTCGACAGCATCAAGCGCGTCACCGACATCATGAGCGAAATCACCCACGCCAGCGCCGAGCAAAGCGCCGGCATCGAGCAGGTCAACCAGGCCATCATCGAAATGGATAGCGTGACCCAGCAAAACGCCGCGCTGGTCGAGCAGGCCGCTGCAGCCGCACAAAGCCTGCAAAACCAGGCCGCCGAACTGGCCCAGGTGGTTGGCGTATTCAAGCTCGACGGCAGCCAGATCAAGGCAGTCGCCGCGCCGCGTCCGTCGGCCGCCGTTGCCAAACTGGCGCGCCCCAAGACCACCGCGATCAGCACTGCACCGACGGCCACGCCCCCTGCCCGAGCACAAAAGAAACTGGCCGCGACGGGCAGCAATGGCGATGACTGGGAAGAATTCTAAGCTCTCGCCACACCATTGATATTTCTTGACCCCTTACCCAACACGAGCCCCTTGATGACAACGCAACGCATGATTTTCTCCCTGATCGCCCTGGCGGTCAGCTTCGGCGCCCATGCCGCCGACACCCTCGCGGTGATCGACCCCAAAGTCCCATGCGAACCGCCGGCCTATCCGCGCGCATCGCTGGTCAATGAAGAAAAAGGTGTCGTCACGCTGGCCATGCAGGTCGGCCCCGACGGCGTGGTGGCCGAGTCGAAAGTTGAAAAAAGCAGCGGCTTCAAGAATCTTGACAAGGCGGCGCTGAAGGCGCTCAGCGCCTGCAAGTTCAAACCCGGCACCAAGGATGGCAAGGCCGAGTTATCGTGGACCAAGGTCGAGTACAACTGGAAACTGGACTAACCGACAGCCCTCCTCAATCGTCCGTTGCCGCCAGCCGGATGGTGTATTGCGTGCCCTTTTCGTCGCGCACGATCGTCAACATTTTTTGCCGCTGTGCGTCCTGCACCAGTTCCTTGAACGACTTGTAGCCATACGCCGACTCATTGAATCCGGGACGGCGGCGCTGCATCGTCGACTTGACCATCGAGGCCCAGATCTTTTCGTCGGAACCGCGCTCGGCGATCAGTGCCTCGACCGTTTCGACCAGAAAATCGAATAGCTCCATACGCCGCTCGTCGCTGGACGATGGCACCTCCGCAGGCTTGTTTTCCTTCGAAGCCGTCCTGGCGGCGACCTTCCTGGCGGCCGGTTTCCGGCGCGCTTCCTGGGCCTGCACCAGATCATCGTAAAAAATGAACTCGTCGCAATTCGCACTCAGCAGATCCGAGGTCGAATCCTTGACCCCGACACCGATGACGCGCTTGTTGTTTTCGCGCAGTTTCGACACCAGCGGTGAAAAATCCGAATCGCCGCTGATGATCACGAAGGTGTCGACATGGGCCTTGGTATAACAAAGGTCCAGCGCATCGACCACCATGCGGATATCGGCGGAGTTCTTGCCCGACTGACGCACGTGCGGGATCTCGATCAATTCGAACGCCGCTTCATGCATTGGCGCCTTGAAATCCTTGTAACGATCCCAGTCGCAGTAGGCCTTCTTGACCACGATGCTGCCCTTGAGCAGCAGGCGCTCCAGCACCTTGCGAATGTCAAAGGCGGCGAACTTGGCGTCGCGCACGCCAAGCGCGACGTTTTCAAAATCGCAAAACAGCGCCATGTTGGTGATTTCCGGTTGCCCCGCCATACAGTTGCTCCTTATCCGTTGAATTAAACCGGCTGGCCGCGCCGTCCGTGGAACTCGTCAATTCGGCTTGCCACTTATCGAAGACACGCTCTCCGGCGCAATGTAGCGCACCGGGCCTTTTTAACATGCTGGACACTTTCTGGGGGCCTCATGGACGATCTGGATCCGCTGATCAGGGAAGTCATCGCCGATTCACGCGAGCAAATTGGCCGCGATATCGTTCCGCTGCGCGAATGGATAAAACTCCAGTCTGCCGCCGATCTCAGGGACGACCGCCTTGACGAAGCCCATCACACACTTGCGCAGCGCGTCTACAACCGCGCGATGCATACCGGCGACGTTGAACACCAGGCCGACAATGAGGAACTGCACGCTTACATGATCGAGGCGCATCACGTGCGCGGTGTTGTACCGCCCGGTATTCTTGAGGTGTACGACGGTATCCAGCGCATGGCCAGCGCGATTGTCGACGTCGACATGTTCCGCGAGCTGTGGAACGAAAAACGCCGCGAACTGTACTACCAGAATCTGGCCGACAGCTGCGACGCGTCCGAACTGTATTGATTGACCGGCAGGCGTGGCGCCGTGCCGAACCGGGCGTATCTTAGTCGAACTGGCTGAAGTCCGGCTTGCGCTTCTGGAAAAAGGCTGCGAAGGCTTCCTTGGCTTCCGGCGCCGACAGCATTGCGCCGAAGTACTTCGACTCTTCCGTCATCTGCGCCTCGATGGCCGTGATGTGCTCGGCTTTCATGAGCCGCTTGGTGGCGCGAATCGATGAGGCCGGCAGGGCCGCCAGTTTCATGGCCTGGTCGCGCGCAAAATCATTGACCTTGTCGTCAGCCACGACCTTGTTGACCAACCCCATCTGGTGCGCCTCATCAGCCAGAAACGGCTCGCCCAGCATCAGCTTTTCGGCCGCACGCTGGTAACCGACAATTTGCGGGAACAGCAGGCTGGAAGCCGCCTCCGGGCACAAACCCAGCTGCGAGAACGGCATCGAGAATTTCGCCGACTCGGCCGCATACACCAGATCGCAATGCATCAGCAGCGTGGTGCCGATCCCGACCGCCGCGCCCGACACCGCCGCCACGATCGGCTTGCCGGCATGGCTGATATTCCACAGGAACCGATACACCGGCGCATCGACGCCCTGCGGCGGATTTTTCATGAAATCTTCCAGATCATTGCCGGCCGTGAAAATCTGCGGCAGGCCGATGATCAGGATGGCGCGCACTTCGGCGTCACTCTCGGCGTCTTTTAGCGCGTCGGCCATGGTCTGATACATCGCGCCGGTGATGGCGTTTTTCTTTTCCGGCCGGTTGAATTGCATCGTCAGGATGCGGTGTTCTTTGCTGATCAGGATATCCATGTGTGCTCCGCGTAAGGGGGATGCTGCGTAAAAAAGCCGCACAGCATTGCTGCGTGCGGCTTCTGTGTGGATGATGCGATTACATCCGCTCGAAAATTCCTGCCGCACCCATGCCGGTGCCGACGCACATGGTGACCATGCCGTATTTCAGGTTGTTGCGACGCATCGCATGAATCACCGTGGCGGACCGGATCGCGCCGGTTGCGCCGAGCGGATGGCCGAGTGCAATCGCACCGCCCATCGGATTGACCTTGGCCGGATCGAGGCCAAGATCACCCATCACCGCCAGCGCCTGGGCGGCGAAGGCCTCGTTGAGTTCGAACCAGTCGATCTGGTCCTGCGTCAGGCCACCGGCACGCAATGCGGCCGGGATGGCTTCCTTCGGACCGATGCCCATGATCTCCGGCGGCACGCCACGCACCGCGAACGAGACGAAACGCGCCAGTGGCGTCAGGTTGAATTCCTTCAGGATTTTTTCGCTGACCAGGATCAAGGCGCCGGCGCCGTCCGAGGTCTGCGAGCTGTTGCCAGCCGTGACCGATCCCTTGGCGGCAAACACCGGCTTGAGTTTGGCCAGCGACGCCAAGCTGGAATCGGCGCGCGCACCTTCGTCGCGGTTGACGGTGCGGTGGCTGATGTCGATCTGGCCGGTGGACAGATTCGGCGTGCGTTCAATGATGTCGAAGGCGGTGGTCTCGGCATCGAAGTAACCGGCCTGCTGCGCCGCGATGGCCTTGAGGTGCGATTGCAACGCGAATTCATCCTGCGCTTCGCGCGAGACTTTCCACTGCTGCGCCACCTTCTCTGCGGTCAGGCCCATGCCGTACGCCATGCCGACATTTTCATCCTTGAAGATGTCCATGTTCATCGACGGATGGAAACCCATCATCGGCACCATCGACATCGATTCGACGCCGGCAGCGATCATCACATCGGCCTGGCCGACGCGAATGCGGTCCGCCGCCATCGCCACGGCCGTGATGCCGGAGGCGCAGTAGCGGTTGACGGTGACGCCGCCCACGGTTTTCGGCAGGCCCGCCAGCAGCACCGCCATGCGGCCGATGTTCAGGCCTTGTGCGCCTTCGGGAAACGAGCAGCCGACAATGGCGTCCTCGATGGTTTTCGGGTCCAGCGTCGGCACTTGCGACAGCGCCGACTGGATGACGCGTGCCAGCAGGTCGTCCGGACGGGTATTCTTGAACATGCCGCGCGGCGCCTTGCCGATCGGCGTGCGGGTGGCCGCAACGATGTAGGCGTCTTGAAGTTGTTTGGTCATTGGATTCTCCAGGTGTTTCCTGTTTTGGTGTCTGAATCGGGGCCGCGCCGTGCGGCCCCGTAGCGCATTAGTTACGAACCGGCTTACCGGTCTGCATCATCCCCATGATCCGTTCCTGGGTCTTTGGATGATTCAGCAGTTCCATGAAGGCCTTGCGTTCGAGGTCAAGCAACCACTGTTCGTTGACCAGGCTGCCTTCTTCGATTTCGCCGCCACTGACAATTTCAGCGATCATCGCGCCAAGCTTGTAGTCATGCGCCGAGATGAAGCCGCCATCGCGCATGTTGACCAGTTGCGCCGTGACGGTGGCCATGCCATAGCGGCCAGCCACCGGCACCAATGCTTTCATCGGTGCGCGATAGCCGGCGTCGAACATCGCCCGTGCCTCGACCTTGGCCACATGCAGCAATTCGTAGGCGTTGAAGACGATCACGTCGTTGGCCGACAGGTAACCCATCTTCTGCGCTTCGATGGCCGACTTCGAGACCGCCGCTGTCGCTGCGTGGGTGAATGAGTTCTTCAGGAATTGCAGCAGGTCGTTGCCCTTGGCGTCTGCCGCTGCCCGCACGGCCGCTTCCTTCAGTCCGCCGCCGGCCGGGATCAGGCCAACGCCGACTTCGACCAGACCGATATACGACTCGATCGAGGCAACCCGTTTGGCAGCGTGCATCATCAACTCGCAACCGCCGCCCAGCGCCAGCCCGGCAACGGCTGCCACGACCGGCACGTTGGCGTATTTAAGCGCCTGATGTGCTTGCTGCAACTTGGCGATTTCCGGTTCGATCGCCTTGATGCCGCCGGACATGAACAACGGCAGCATCGATTGCAGATCGGCGCCGGCCGAGAACGCGCCGCCTTCGGCTGCATCGGCACTCCAGATCACCAGGCCCTTGAAATTGGCTTCGGCTTCGGCAATCGCCTTCGACAGCCCGGCGATGACGCCCTGGCCGATCACGTGCATCTTGGTCTTCAGCGACAGGATCAAAATCTCGTCGCCCTGATGCCAGATGCGCACGGACTCATCTTCGAACACGGTGGTGCCGGCGGTCTTGCCGTCCACGGCATCGGCGCCCAGCACGGCGGCACGGAATGCCTGGCGCTGGTACACCGGCAGGGTCGAGCGACCGATGTTGGCCTTGCTGGCAGGCGAGAACGAACCGTCGGCGCCATGCACGCCGGTACGGCCATCAAACACCCAGTCCGGCAACGGTGCGGTCGACAAGGCCTTGCCGGCATCGATGTCTTCCTTGACCCAGGTGGCGACCTGCTGCCAGCCGGCTGCTTGCCATGTCTCGAAGGGTCCGAGGTTCCAGCCGAAACCCCAACGCAGCGCGAAGTCGACATCGCGCGCATTGTCGGCGATCGATTCCAGGTGGACCGCGATGTAATGAAACGCGTCACGGAAAATCGCCCACAGGAACTGCGCCTGCGGATTGGTCGAATCGTGCAGCGCCTTCATGCGCTTGGCCGGGTCCTTGTCCTTCAGGATGCGCGCCACCAGATCGTCGGCCTTGCCGCCGCCGGTGACATACTCGCCCTTGGCGGCGTCGATGCGCTGGATGTCCTTGCCGACCTTTTTGTAAAATCCGGCGCCGGCCTTCTGGCCCAGCGCGCCCTGCTCGATCAGCTTGGCCAGCAGCGGCGGCGTGGCGTAGCTGCTGTAGAACGGATCGTCTTTCAGGTTGTCCTGCATGGTCTTGATCACATGTCCCATCGTGTCCAGCCCGACCACATCGGCGGTACGGAACGTGCCCGACTTGGCGCGACCGAGCTTGGCGCCGGTCAGGTCATCGACGACATCGACCGACAGACCGAATTTCTCGGCTTCGTGGATGGTGGCCAGCATGCCGAAGATACCGACGCGATTGGCGATGAAGTTCGGTGTATCGATGGCGCGCACGACGCCCTTGCCGAGGGTCGAGGCCAGGAAGCTTTCCAGCTGATCGAGGATTTCCGGCCGGGTCGACACGGTCGGAATCAGCTCGACCAGATGCATGTAGCGCGGCGGGTTGAAGAAATGCACGCCGCAAAAGCGCGCCTTCAGTTCGGCGTCAAAACCTTCCGACAATGCGGTGATCGACAGGCCCGAGGTGTTCGACGCAAAGATCGCGTTCGGCGCAATGTGCGGGGCGACTTTCTTGTACAGGTCGTGCTTCCAGTCCATCCGTTCGGCGATGGCTTCGATGATCAGGTCGCAACCTGCGAGCAGCGCCAGATCGTCTTCATAGTTGGCGACTTCGATCAGGGCGGCGTCATCCTTGTTGCCCAGCGGGGCCGGGCTGAGCTTTTTCAGATTCTCGATGGCGCGCAGCACGATGCCGTTCTTGGCGCCTTCCTTGGCCGGCAGATCAAACAACACAACCGGGACCCGGGCGTTGATGCAATGCGCAGCAATCTGCGCACCCATCACGCCGGCGCCGAGTACGGCGACTTTTTTGACGATGAAATTGGACATGTGTGGATTCCTTGAAAACGGGTAGGCGGGCATGCTGCTGGCATGCCCGCGCGGCGGCATTAGAACAGGTCGGCGTCGAGTGCCATCAGGCTGGCGCTACCGGAACGGGCCTGGCGAATCAGCATCGCGGTCTCAGGCAGCAGACGCGCGAAATAGAAGCGCGCGGTGCCGAGTTTCGATTGATAGAAACGGTCGCCGGAGTCCTGCTTTTCCAGCGCGATCTTGGCCATGCGTGCAAAGAAGTAGGCGTACACCATGTGACCGACCACGCGCAGGTATGGCACGGCGGCGGCGCCGACTTCGTCCGGATTCTGGAACGCCTTCATGCCGATTTCCATCGTCAGCTTGGTGACCTTGTCACCCAGGTCCGCCAGCGGCGTGATGAATTCCGACATCGCTTCATCGCTGCCGTTTTCTTCGACGAAGGCTTGCACTTTCGCGCCGAATTTCTTCAGCTTGGCGCCGTTATCCATCAGCACCTTGCGGCCCAGCAGATCGAGCGACTGGATCGTGTTGGTGCCTTCGTAGATCATGTTGATGCGCGAATCGCGCACGTACTGCTCCATGCCCCATTCGGCGATGAAGCCGTGGCCGCCATACACCTGCATCGCTTCGGAGGTGGCGATCCAGCCGTTGTCGGTCAGGAACGACTTGATGATTGGTGTCAGCAACGCGACTTCGTCAGCCGCATCCTTGCGCACTTCTTCGTCGGGGTGATTGAGTTCCTTGTCGATCTGCAGCGCGACATACGAGCTGAATGCGCGACCGCCTTCGGCAAAGGCCTTGGCGGTGAGCAGCATGCGACGCACGTCCGGGTGGACGATGATCGGGTCGGCCGGCTTGTCCGGTGCCTTGACGCCGGTCAGGCTGCGCATCTGCAGACGGTCCTTGGCGTACACCAGTGCATTCTGATACGCGACTTCGGTCAGCCCCAGCGATTGCATGCCGACGCCCAGGCGGGCGGCGTTCATCATCACGAACATGGCGTTCAAGCCCTTGTTCGGCTGGCCGATGATCCAGCCAGTAGCGCCATCGAGATTCAACTGGCAGGTCGAATTGCCGTGGATGCCCATCTTTTCTTCGATCGCGCCGCAGAAAATCGGATTGCGTGCGCCCACCGAGCCATCTGCATTCGGCAGGAATTTCGGCACGATGAACAGCGAGATACCCTTGGTGCCGGCCGGTGCGTCCGGCAGGCGCGCCAGCACCAGATGAATGATGTTGTCCGACATGTCATGCTCGCCGGCCGAGATGAAGATCTTGCCGCCGGTGATCTTGTATGAACCATCGGCCTGTGGCTCGGCCTTCGAGCGCAGCATGCCCAGATCGGTGCCGCAATGCGATTCGGTCAGGCACATGGTGCCGGTCCATTCGCCTGCCACCAGCTTCGGCAAATACAGAGCCTTCTGTTCCGGCGTGCCGTGTTCGTGGATGCATTCATAGGCGCCGTGCGACAGGCCCGGGTACATGGTCCAGGCCTGGTTGGCCGAATTCATCATTTCGTAGAACGAGTTGTTGACCACCAGCGGCAAGCCCTGGCCGCCGTATTCCGGATCGCAGGATACCGACGGCCAGCCGGCCTCGACGTATTGCTTGTAGGCGGCCTTGAAGCCTTTTGGCGGCGTGACTTCGTGCGTCGTGGTGTCGAGATGACAGCCTTCGCGATCGCCGGAATGATTCAGGGGAAACAGCACATTCGCGGTAAATTTGCCGCCTTCTTCCAGCACCTGGTCAATCAGTTCACGATTGGTCTCGGCATGCTTTGGCATGGCGGCGAGTTCCTGCTCGACCTGCAACAGTTCGTGCAACACGAACTGCATGTCTCGTAACGGCGCGATGTACTGACCCATATTTTTCTCCAGACGGGATGGTTTAAGCTGTCTTTTTGACAGCGGATTTTGAATTGGATACGGCATTGCCTGCCGCCAGCGATGGCGGCGACTCGACAACCTGATAGCTTTGCAGCAAGCGCTCGAAGCCGCGTTGCGCACGATCGACACTGCCAGGTCGTTTGATGAAGCGGGCGTCGTGATGCAGGGCCAGAATCAGGCCGTACATTTCAAACACCATTTGTTGCGGATCGGTGTCGGCGCGCAGATGGCCGAGCTCGATCGCTTGCTGCGTACTGCGGTACAGCGCTCCCTGCCAGGCCCGCACCATGCCCTCGAGCTCTTCGCGGATGGGACCGGGGCGATCATCGTATTCCACGGCGCCGCTGATGTAGATGCAACCCGAGGCAATCTCCACCGTCACACGCTTGACCCAGCGCACGAACATGCTCCGCAGGCGCGGCAGACCGCGCGGTTCCTTGACGCTGGGGTAGAACACTTCCTGTTCGAAATGCTGGTGGTACAGCTTGAGTACTTCAATCTGCAAATCCTCGCGCGAACCGAAGTGCGCAAAGACGCCGGATTTGCTCATGTTCATCCGGTCCGCGAGCAGACCAATGGTCAAACCTTCGAGTCCATCGCGACTGGATAAGTCGAGCGCCACGTCAAGAATTGCAGCCCGGGTCAGTTCGCCCTTGCGCATAAACTTCGTGGTCATTTCTGGGGGGAGGGAGGTCACAAAAAAGCCTTGTTTTGAATTCGCACCGGCAACAGCCCGGCGCCACAGAATCGTACGTTCGTACTATTATGCACGCCCATTGAAAAGTAAAGCGCGAACTTAGAGCGGCTCTTCTATAACCACCGTGGCCGCCATAGGCTCAGGAACTGCTGCGCTCAAGCGCGCGCCGGTCGCGTTTGGTCGGCCGACCCTTGATGGTGGTGCCGGGTTCGCGGTAAAGCTTGTGCTGCTCGGCCTCATTGGCGCGGCGTTGCAGGCTGGCGTCAGTTTCCGCATACAGGGTGCGCGCGATATCGGCCGAGCCGCGCACCTCGGCCAACGCCTGCACCGTGACTTCCCATTCGGTCGTGCCATTGTGAATCCGCAGCAAGTCGCCCGGCTTGACGGCATGGGCCGGCTTGGTGCGCTCGCCATTGAGACGAACCTTGCCATTGTCGACCGCATCCGTGGCCAGCGACCGGGTCTTGAAGAAGCGGGCGGCCCACAGCCATTTGTCGATGCGGACGGTTGCGCTGTGCATGAAAAGTATCCTGGTAACGATGACGGTTAATTGTAGTCCCGCTCGGGTTGATCGTTTCTTGTTGTTTGCTCAAGACTTTCTGCATGACTTCGGTTCATGCTGTAACCTCCTAAAAAAAATTGCCGGGGAAGTGCAACCAGTGTTGGTCTGACATTGGCAACCCAATCCACTTTTTTACGGACCAAAAATTGTCTACTCCCGATCCGCAACAGCTCAAAGTCTGGCTTGCCGCCGTCGCACGCAAGGACGCCGTGGCATTTCGTGCGCTCTACGACGCAACATCATCGAAACTGTTTGGATTTGCTCTGCGTATATTAATCAAACGCGAGTCGGCGGAAGAGGTGCTGCAGGAAAGCTTTGTCAGCATCTGGAATAACGCCGGCAGCTATCAGGCTTCTCTGGCCGCGCCCATGACATGGATGACGACAATCGTCCGCAACAAGGCGTTTGACTTGCTGCGCCGGGTCGATCATACGGTGGAGATCGACGCAGACACATTTGACAGGGACGTCATGGACGCACTCGAAAGCACGGACCCGACTCCGCTCCAGTCATTGCAACTGAGCGCCGATGCGCGCGCGCTGGCGGTCTGCTTTGCCCGGCTGGAGGGATTGCACCGGCAAGCCATTGCGATGGCGTTTTACCACGACATGTCGCACAGCGAAGTGGCGCAACACATGACGCTGCCGATCGGCACCGTCAAGACGTGGATTCGGCGCGGCCTTGAGCGCCTGCGCTTATGCCTGTCGAAAGCGGAGAGCGCATGAACATTCTCGATAACGAAAAGCTGCTGTACCGCCTGAGCGGGGAATATGTGCTTGGCACGCTGCGCGGTGGCGCAAGGCGGCGCTTTGAAGGCTTGCTGTCGGGCAGCCCGCTGGCGCGACGCGCGGTTGCAGAATGGCAGGATCGGCTCCATCCGATGGCGGAGTTTGCACCGGCGGCGCAACCGTCGCCGAAGGTGTGGACCAATCTGAGCAAGCAGCTCGGGCTCAACGTGTCGCTGGCGCGCGACGACAAACTGGCGTTCTGGCGCGGTCTGCACAATGACCTGGCGTTCTGGCGTGGTCTCGGGATGGTCTCGACGCTGCTGGCAACCATCCTCATCAGCGTGCTGGTCGGAAAACAGCTGGCGCCGTCGCTGCCGGCCAATACCTATGTGGCGATGCTGGCCGATGACCAGTCCAGGCCGGTGGCGCTCGCCACCGGCGATCCGCTGCGGCATCAGGTAACGATCCGGCTGGTGACCGCACAGGCGGTCGCCGCCGACAAGAGTCTTGAGTTGTGGGCGGTGCCCAAGGACGGCGCGCCGCGTTCGCTCGGCTTGCTCGCGGCCGACGGCAGCATCACGCTGGCGTTGCCGGACAATGCGTCACCAGCGACCATTCCGCTGCTGGCTGTCACACTCGAACCCAAGGGTGGCTCGCCCAATCCAAACGGGCCGACCGGGCCAATCGTGTTCAAGGGCGCATGGGTCAAGGTGTAAGGCAAGGTTAGTCTTGACATTGCTGCGTCTCCAATTAGGATCGTTGTTGCTGCCGTGAGTAGCAAACACAATCGAAGTTAAAAATAATTGGAGACAAGATGTCATTCACAACCCGCCGTTTGGGCTGCGCTGTTGGCGCAGCCATTGGTTTCACGTTCTCTCTGGCGGCTTCGGCCGCAGTCGTCCTGCCAAAATACAATGTTGGTTTCGCCGATGTCTCGGTGTCGGGCATTTCATCCGGCGGCTACATGGCGGCGCAGCTGCATGTGGCGTATTCGAAAACCATCAGGAAGGGCGCGGGCATCATTGCCGGCGGTCCGGTCTACTGTTCGCAAGGCAATGCACTCATTGCCACCGGTCCCTGCACCGCGGACACGGCGTCGCGCAACCTGCCCTACCTGATGTCAGTCGTGAACACCTGGTCCGGGAACGGTTATATCGATCCGATCGCCAACCTGGCCGGGTCGAAGGTGTACCTGTTTTCCGGCACGCTCGATTCGGTAGTCAGGCAGCCGGTGATGAACGACCTCAATACGATGTATGCCAGTTATGTCGGCGCTGCGAACATCACCTACAAGAACAATATCGCAGCCGAACATGCCGTGCCGACCGATTCCAGCGGCAACGCCTGCAACGTCAAGGGCAGCCCCTACATCAACAACTGCAATCTCGATACGGCCGGCGACATGCTCAAGTGGATGTATGGACCGCTGAATGCCAAAAATGCCGCAGCACTGACCGGCAGCTTCATCAACTTCGATCAACGCGCATTCTGGGGCAATGCCGATCCGACCAATCACGGCATGGCCAACGACGGCTGGGCCTACGTGCCTGCCAGCTGCGCGGCCGGCCAATCCTGCAAACTGCATGTGGCACTGCATGGCTGCCTGCAAAACGTCGCCACGGTCGGGTCGCAGTTCTACAAGAACGCGGGCTACAACAAATGGGCCGATACCAACAACATGATCGTGCTGTACCCGCAGGCCAATTCCACCGCGGCCAATCCGAACGGCTGCTGGGACTGGTACGGCTATGACGATGTGAATTTCCCGGGCAAGAGCGGTGGCCAGATGGTCGCGCTCAAGACCATGGTCGACCGGATCGTCAGCGGTAACGTTGCAACGCCTTATACCTGCGCGCACTGGTACGACAGCAACTACGCACACGTCTACTACGGCCGGGCCTATACATCGGGCGGCAATGTCTACGCAGTCAATTCCAATCAGTATCTCGGGTATTACTCGGTAGCTGCTTATACCGATGTGCGGCGTACCTCGGCCGGTTACTACGCTTACGGCAGCTGCTCCTGACCCTGGCCGCGCGCAACCGCAGGCAGGTTGATGCGGTTGCAGGCGGCCCCCTCCACAACGGCCCACCGGCAGCATCCGGGCGGGCCGCCCGATGCTTCTTCGCGTCGTTCGACAACTTGCAAACTTCCAGTACCTTTTTCCAAAGTTTTGCCATACAATGCAAATGCGACTCGTTCTCATTTGTGTTTATCTAAAAAACACACGCACCATTCCCGCTAACAGGGTCGCAATTCGACTCTGGAGAAGATGATGCCCGCTCAAAAAATTTCTGCGAATGATCTCGATCCTGCTGCGCCGCCAGTCTCGGCGCGCCCCGAAATACTGGTGTCCGCCGCACTGCACCTGATGTCGCATTACGCAGCTGAAAGCCAGGAAGAGGGCCGCTGCCTGAAACTGGCATCGGTAATCGAGCGCCATCTGCGCGCACTGGCGACCATACCGGATCTCGCACCGGTCCTGCGTGCAACCTGCCAGCAGCTCTCGCAACAGTGGGCCACGGTGATTGATCGTGCCATGCCGCGCCCCTCCCCCAGTCGCTGGATCGCAGTGCGCGTGAACGGGTCAAGGACGCGCTGATGATGACCATGCCAATGCCCGCCATCACCATGCGCACGATGCATCAGCAGCACGCGCTCCCGCACAAGTCGGGGCTGCGCCGCGCCGCCCCGATGCTGCTGATCGTCGCGCTGCACCTGCTGTTTTTTTACGCATTGCGTAGCGGCCTGGTGAAACAGGCCATCCCCGCCGGGCCGCAGGAAATCTTCGTCTCGTTGATCGCTGCCGCAACGCCAACGCCAGCACCGCCGGCGCCGCGTGTGGAACCGCCTACCGTTGCCGTGCGCAGGATTGCGACACCGACACCTCCGGTGACACCCGCCGTGGCGCCGCAAGCGCTTGCCGCGCTGTCGACGCCGGCGGCGCCGATCAACGTTGCGCCGGCCATCGACACGGCCGAGGCGACAGCGACCACGCCGCCGGTGCCCACGTCGCCGGCGCTGCCGAAGACGATTTCGTCCAGTCTCGAATACATCCAGCCGCCCCGCCCCGAGTATCCGGCCGCCGCCCGGCGCTTGCGCGAAGAAGGCAAGACCACCCTGCGCGTGCTGGTCGATGAAAAAGGCCATCCGGAACGTGCCGAGATCGTCAAGTCATCCGGTTCGACGCGACTCGACGATGCTGCGCGCTATGCCGTGCTGGCCGCGCTGTTCAAGCCGCATATCGAAGCTGGCCGCGCCATCGCGGTCTATGCACTGGTCCCGATTTCGTTTTCGCTTGATACCTGAGGCATCTGCTGCACGCCTTCCAATTTTTCCAACCTTTCCCGACGACTGATCCAATGACACTCAAGAAGACCAAACTCGCGTTGCTGGTAACACTGGCCCTGCAACAACTCACCGCACAGGCCCAGGTCAACGACCAGCAACTGCCCGTGATTAAGGTGCAGGCAGCGCCGCCATCGAACGACTACGCGCCCGGCGTTTCCAGCGTCGGCGCCAAAACAGTGACGCCGTTGCGCGACATTCCGCAATCGGTCACGGTGGTCAACCGCAGCGTGCTGGAAGCCCAGGGCGCAGCGTCGCTGCAGGAAGCCTTGCGCAATGTGCCGGGCATCACCATCGGCGGCGCGGAGGGCGGACAGATTGGCAACAACATTAACCTGCGTGGTTTCTCGGCACGTACCGACATCTTCATCGACGGCGTGCGCGACCGCGGCCAGTATTACCGCGACACCTATTATCTGGAGTCGGTCGAAGTGCTCAAGGGACCGTCGTCGATGCTGTTCGGACGCGGCTCAACCGGTGGCGTGATCAATCAGGCCCGCAAGCAGGCCACGCTGAAGGACAGCAACGAAGTCAGCGCCACCGTCGGCACCAACTCATACTTGCGCACCACTGGCGACTTCAACCGCCGTCTGTCGGACACCTCGGCAGCACGGGTGTCGGTGATGGCGCAGGATACCCAGACCACGCGCGATGTCATGAACAACCGCGACTTCGGCATTGCCCCAACGCTGCGACTGGGCATCGGCACGCCGACCGAAATCACCCTGTCGGCGCTGCTGGCGCACAACCGCGACATGGCCGACTACGGGGTTCCGGCCGTCAATGGCAAACCAGCCGATGTGCCACGCAATACGTATTACGGCCTGACCGATGACCGCACCATCCAGGATGTCGCCAGCCTGTCGGCGCGCGTCGAGCACAAGATCAGTCCGAACCTGACGCTGCGCAACCAGACCACGGTCAGCCAATACCGCACCGATGCGCGCGAGACCTCGGCCAACAATGTCGGCACGCTCGCCGGCACCGTCTTCACGGCCCTGCCCACGGCCGCGGCCGGCAATACCACCGCGTTGGGACTGGACCGGTTGTCGGTGAAACTGGCGTCGCACGACCGCGTCATCACCGACAAGTCGATCGACAACCAGACCGACCTGATCGCCAGATTCGACACCGGTGCGATCAAGCACACGCTGATTGCCGGCGCGGAAATCAGCCGCGACACCTATGACAACCAGACCACCAGCCGCGGCAATCTGCCGGTGGTTTCGCTGACCAACCCGGCGTATGGCAGCAACCCGCCGGGCGTGACGACCACGGTCGGCAACCATGCCCAGTCCGACGCCACCTCGCTGGCCGCGTACGTCAACGACACGCTGGAACTGAACAAGCAATGGAAGCTGGTCGGCGGCCTGCGCTGGGACCGTTTCAAGGCCAATTTGAGCAACTCGATCAGTACCGCGACGCCGCCGCTGTACAACGCCGGCCAGACCGTCAACTTCACCAGCGTGCGCAGTGGCGTGATCTGGCAACCGACCGAGGCACAGTCGTATTACGTCTCGTATGGCACCTCGTTCAATCCGTCGCTGGAACAATTGACGGTGACGGCGGGCCAGCAAAATGTCGCGCCGGAAAAGAACCGCTCCTACGAAATCGGTGGCAAATGGGATGTGCTGCAGGGGGATTTGTCGCTCACCGCGGCGCTGTTCCAGATCGACAAAACCAACTCGCGTTCACTGGTATCGACCGGTGTGTATCAACTTGATGGCGATGTCACGGTGCGTGGCGGCGAAGTTGGCATCGCCGGCCGCATTACGCCGAAATGGCAAATCGTCGGCGGCTACACCCATCTCAATCCGGTCATCACCAAGGCCTCCGCGCTCGACGGCACCCAGGGCAAGACGCTGGCCAACACGCCGCGCGACAGCGCCACGCTGTGGAGCACCTACAACCTGACGCGCGAATGGGAATTCGGCGGCGGGTTGACCCACATGTCGCAGCGCTTCGCCAGCAACACCAATGTGGTGGCGGCCGACGCCTACACGCGCTGGGATGCGACGCTGGCCTGGCATCAGCCCAGGTACGATGTGCGCCTGAATGTACTGAACCTGACCAACACTCGGTACATTGACGCCCTGATTCCTTCCGACGGCGGTCGCAGCGTGCCCGGCGTCGGCCGCAGCGCGCTGGTGACGCTGGCTTACCGTTTCTGATTTTTTGCGAGAACCCTCATGCTGCTGCACATCCCGCAAGTCCTCGACCCCGAACAGGTGCGCCATGTCCGCGCCAAACTGGCTGCTGCCGGCGATGCGTGGGTCGACGGTCGCGTCACCGCCGGCCATCAGGGCGCGCCGGTCAAGCGCAACCTGCAACTGGCCGAAAACTCGCCCATCGCCCATGAACTCGGCGATCTGCTGCTGGGCGCGCTGGAGCGCAATGCCCTGTTCATCAGCGCGGCGCTGCCGAGCCAGGTGTATCCGCCGATGTTCAACCGGTATGCCGACGGCATGCACTTCGGCAGCCATGTCGATGGGGCGATCCGCCTGATTCCGGGCAGCGGTGCAAAGATGCGCACCGACGTCTCGGCCACGCTGTTCCTGTCGGCGCCGGAAGACTATGACGGCGGCGAACTGCTGATCGAAGATACCTATGGCGTGCACAGCGCCAAGCTCGCCGCCGGCGATATGCTGATCTATCCGTCGACCAGCCTGCATCAGGTCACACCTGTCACGCGTGGCGAGCGCATCGCCAGCTTTTTCTGGATCCAGAGCCTGATCCGCGATGACGGCCAGCGCAGCCTGCTGTTCGACATGGACACCGCAATCCAGCGACTCAATGCCTCGGCCGCCGACGACAGCGCTCGCACCAGCCTGACCGGCTGCTATCACAACCTGCTGCGCATGTGGAGCGCGGCATGAGCCATCGCGAAGGCCCGAACCGGCGCACGATCTTCATCAAATGGCTGCGCAAGACGCATGGCTGGATCGGCTTGTGGGGAGCAACGCTGGGCCTGCTGTTTGGCGGCACGGGCATTTTGCTCAATCACCGCAGCGTGCTGAAGATTCCTGCTGCGCAAGCGCAGGAAAGCACCGTGCAGTTGCCCTTGCCAACGCCCGCGCCGGTCGACGCCGACGCGATGGCGCAGTGGCTGCAGCGGGAATTGGCGGTGGAGCGTCCGGCCAGCAGGGTGCGCAGCGAATCCGGCAAGCCGGTGGCCTGGGGCGACAAAAGCATGCGCCAACCGGCGCGCTGGTCGGTCGCGTTTACGTCCGCACGCGCCAATCTGCAGGCCGAATACTGGCTCGGCAACAGCTTTGTCAGCGTCAAGCGCAGCGACAGCAATCTGTTTGCGACACTGAACAATTTACACAAGGGTACCGGCGCCGGGATCGGTTGGGTGCTGCTGGTCGACACGCTGGCCGGCAGCATCATCTTTTTGTCGATCACCGGCGTGCTGTTGTGGGCGATGATGCATCGGCGCAGGATGGTCGGCGCGGCAATCGGGCTGGTGTCGGTGGGTGCTGCGGTGGCGTTGGTGCTGCCAATGTTCTAAGTCAGGAATAGCGCCCGAAGGTCGCGATGCGCAGCAGCCCGCGGTACATGAAATACGCCGCACCGTGCCAGATCCGTTCAAGCCGACCGATGTTGGCAAAGTCCTCTGGTGCGATCACCACACTCTCGGCCACGGCGCGCTCGATATGGCCGCGCAGGGTGGTGGTGAAGTCGGCGTCCTTGATCACCACGTTGGCTTCCTGATTGACGAACAGGCTCAGGCCGTCGTAGTTGCTGGAGCCGATCGTGCTCCAGTCGTTGTCGACCACCGCGACCTTGGCGTGCAATTGCGTACGGCGATATTCGATCACCTTGACACCGCTTTTGAGCAGGCGCGGGTAGAACGAATGGGCCACCGCATCCTGCATGCGAAACTGGCCAACCCCGAGTAGCAGTGTCACCTCCACGCCGCGCTCAGCCGCCAGCACCAGCGCGTCGCGCATTCTGCGCCCCGGCGCAAAATACGGCGTCGCCAGCATCGCGCTGTGGCGTGCGCTGCCGAGTGCCTGCATGGTGGCGCGCTGAATGGTGCGTCGGTTGCGCAGGTTATCGCGCATGACCAGTCCGGCCAGCGCACGGGTGCCGCCGTCGGAATGCCGTTTGCTGCGCGATTCGCGGAACAGTTCCCAGCGCGTTTTCAGTTTCAGACTGCCCAGCCGCAACCATTGCGCCTCGGCCTCCTGATGAATCGTGGTCACCAGCGCGCCGTGGATCTCCACGGCGAAATCCCAGCGCGGCGCCGGCAAGGGCTGGTGCCCGTCGTCGTCGGAAATCATGTCGTCATTGATGTTCAGGCCGCCGACGAAGGCGACATGTCCATCCACCACGCAAATCTTGCGATGGGTACGTGCCAGTCCGCGCCGGAACCACGGATTGAAACTGCGGTGATGCACACCGAGCGACATCAGCGCCATGTGCAGCCGGGCCGACTGCGCGCGGCCGGTGCCGATCCAGTCGGTGATCACGTAGACGATCACACCGCGACTGGCGGCACGCATCAGCGCCGCCTTGACCAGTTCGCCGGTGGCGTCGTCGGAAAAAATATAGGTTTCGAGATGAATCTCGACGGTGGCGGCATCGAACGCGGCGATCAGCGCAGGGAAAAAATCCGCGCCGCCACGCAGCAGGCGCAACTGGGTGTCGGCGACGAAGCTTACTGCGCGCATTGGCGAGCGCTCAAAGCAGTTCCAGCGTCGCAATCAATGGCGCATGGTCGGACAGCTTTGCCCACAGCGCGCCGTGCAGGACCGCGGCCGAGTCGACCCGAAAACCGCGCACGTAGATCCGGTCCAGCCGCAGAAATGGCATCGCCGCCGGGAAGGTCTTGGCCGGCTGGATCTTGACCGGAGCGCCACGCAAACGTCGCAGCAGACTGCTCATGGTGAGCTTTGGGGTCTGCGCATCGAATACTTCGGTCACGCCCAGGCGGGAGCGCAGGACTTCGCTGAGTCGGTTGCCCCAGTCATTGAAATCGCCGGCGATGATGACAGGCGCACCCGGCGGTGCGGAATGCGTGACGGCCTCGATCAAGGCATCGGTCTGACGGCGCCGGCCGCCGGCGAACAGGCCGAGGTGAACCACGTAGCAATGCACCTCGACACCCTCGTTTTCAATCACGCAATGCAGGATGCCACGCGCCTCGTACGCATGGTCGGACACATCCTGATTGCGGGATGACAGGATCGGGTAGCAACTGAGCAAGGCGTTGCCGTGATGACCGTGGTCATACACCGCATTCATGCCGTAGGCGGCCTGATGCGAATCGCCGGCCAGGAATTCGTGTTGCGCGCCGCCCGGCCAATGCGTCGCATGGCGCGTGGCGAGACGGTCATGCTGTCCCTGCACTTCCTGCAAGAAAATGACTTCCGCCTCCATCGCGGCCAGTGCCTGCTTCAGCGCGACAATGCGCGAGCGGCTGCCGAACGACGAGACGCCCTTGTGAATATTGTAGGTGGCAATACGGATTTTCATGGTGGCTATGAATTAGGCAAGGCGCATCGGCAACTGCAGGATTGCCTCGGCATTCGATGGGGAAAAACATTGGTCTGCGGCCCGATGATACGGCAGCCAGACATGCGCTGTATGTTCGCGAGGCGACAGAGTGATGGCGATATCGCGCGGTACCAGCAGGCCAAACACGTGCTCGGTGTTGCGCGTCACGCCGGGCGCATAACGATGACGCCAG
Organism: Actimicrobium sp. GrIS 1.19; assembly: GCF_035984655.1. Taxonomy (NCBI): domain Bacteria; kingdom Pseudomonadati; phylum Pseudomonadota; class Betaproteobacteria; order Burkholderiales; family Oxalobacteraceae; genus Actimicrobium; species Actimicrobium sp. GrIS 1.19. The sequence continues at coordinate 186,595 of NZ_JAXCHT010000003.1, forward strand.
ACCGGATAGATCTCGTAGTCATTCGCCAACTGCCAGTCGTGCAGGTCGCGCGGCGTCGGGCGCGTCACGTCATCGATCCGGATGCCGGTCTCCTCGAAAACTTCGCGCGCGGCGGTGGTGCTCAGCGCCTCCTCCGCAGTGTCCTTGGAGCCGGTCACGGATTGCCAGAAACCGGGCTGGTCGGCGCGCTCGATGAGCAGTACTTCAAGGGCTTCGGTGTAAATGACGACCAGGACGGACTCGGGAATCTTGAAGGTAGGGGTCATGGAAGCTGTGCGCAATAAAAAAGGCGCGAAAATTCGCGCCTCCGGATTATGCCCTGAAAGCTGGCAGGCTCCGGATCAACCCTTGATCGACGGCTCGGCAGCGCGCAAGCGGATATGCAGTTCACGCAACTGCTTTTCATCGACGGCTGATGGCGCCTGCGTCAGCAGACACTGGGCACGCTGGGTTTTCGGAAAGGCGATCACGTCGCGAATCGAATCGGCGCCCGTCATCATGGTGACGATACGATCCAGACCGAACGCCAGCCCGCCATGCGGTGGCGCGCCGTACTGCAAGGCGTCGAGCAGGAAACCGAACTTCAGCTGGGCTTCTTCGGCATCGATCTTCATGGCACGGAACACCTTGCTCTGGACGTCTGCGCGGTGAATACGGATTGATCCGCCACCCAGTTCCCAGCCATTCAAGACCATGTCGTAGGCCTTGGCGATGCACTTGCCCGGATCGGTTTCGAGGAAGTCTTCATGGCCGTCTTTCGGCGCCGTGAACGGATGATGCGCGGCATGCCAGCGGTCGCCTTCTTCGTCGTATTCGAACATCGGGAAATCGACCACCCACAGCGGCTTCCAGACATCGTCGAACAGGCCGGCCTTCTTGCCGAATTCCGAATGACCGATCTTCACGCGCAGGGCGCCGATGGCATCGTTGACGACCTTGGCCTTGTCGGCGCCGAAGAAAATCAGATCACCGTCCTGCGCACCGGTCAGTTGCAGAATCTGCGTCAATGCCGTGTCGTGCAGGTTCTTGACGATCGGCGATTGCAGGCCCTCGCGGCCCTTGGCGATTTCATTGACCTTGATATAGGCCAGGCCTCTGGCGCCGTAGATAGCGACGAACTGGGTGTACGCATCGATTTCCGAGCGCGGCATGGCGCCGCCGCCCGGCACGCGCAAGCCGACCACGCGGCCGCCGACCATGTTGGCGGCACCCGAGAACACCTTGAAATCGACGTCCTTCATGACTTCGGTCAGGTCGGTGAAGGCCAGCTTGACGCGCATGTCCGGCTTGTCGGAACCGTACAGGCCCATCGCCTCGGCGTACTCCATGACCGGGAACGGGTTCGGCAGTGAAATATCCAGCGCATTCTTGAACACCAGCCGCAGCATTTCCTCGAACAGGTCGCGGATTTCCTGCTCATTCATGAACGAGGTTTCGCAATCGATCTGGGTGAATTCCGGCTGGCGGTCGGCGCGCAGGTCTTCGTCGCGGAAGCATTTGACGATCTGGTAGTAGCGGTCGAAGTTGGCCACCATCAGCAGTTGCTTGAACAATTGCGGCGATTGCGGCAGCGCAAAGAACTGGCCGGCATTGACGCGCGACGGCACCAGGTAGTCACGCGCACCTTCCGGCGTCGATTTGGTCAGCATCGGGGTTTCGATGTCGATGAAACCATGCTGGTCGAGGAACTTGCGCACTTCCATCGTCACCTTGTAACGCAGGCGCAGGTTGCTTTGCATTTGCGGACGACGCAGATCCAGCACGCGATGGGTCAGGCGGGTTGTCTCGGACAGGTTGTCGTCATCCAGTTGAAATGGCGGCGTGACCGACGGGTTGAGGACCTCCAGCTTTTCGCACAGGACTTCGATCTTGCCGGATGGCAGATTGCTGTTGACGGTACCGTCCGGGCGCGGACGGACGACGCCGGTCACGCGCATGCAGAATTCGTTGCGCACGACTTCCGCCGTGGCGAACACCTCGGCCTGTTCCGGATTGCAGACTACCTGCACCAGACCTTCGCGATCGCGCAAATCAATGAAAATCACGCCACCGTGATCGCGCCGGCGGTGCACCCAGCCGCACAGGCTGACGGTTTGGCCGAGCAGGGCTTCGGTAGTGAGGCCGCAATAATGGGTTCGCATGGACATGTTCAGTTTCCGTAATCAGTAATCAGTAAATGGCTATTCGGTGCCGCAAAATCAAAGACCGTTCCTGCTCGGATCAATGATCATTTTCTTGGGGAAGTGTTCGGGCGCGACCACACCCATCGAGACAATATATTTCAGGGCCGCGTCCACCGTCATGTCGAGTTCAATCGTCTCGGCGCGCGGCACCATCAGAAAGAATCCGGAGGTCGGGTTGGGCGTGGTCGGAACGTAGATGCTGATGAAGTCGCCCACCAGATGGTTCTTGACGTCGCCGCCGGGCGTGCCGGTCAGGAACGCAATGGTCCAGCAATCGCGCCGCGGGTACTCGACCAGCACCGCCTTGCGAAACGCATTGCCCGACGACGACAGCAGCGTATCCGACACCTGTTTTACGCTCGAGTAGATCGAGTTCACGACCGGAATGCGCTTGAGGATCAGCTCCCACCACTGCACCACCCGATTGCCGACAAAATTGCGCGTTGCAATGCCGGTGACCAGAATGATCAACAAGGTCAGAATAGACCCCAGCCCTGGAATATCAAAGCCGAACAGGGCTTTCGGCCGCCAGTTTCCAGGCAACAGCAGCAGCGACTGATCCATGGTGCCAACGATCAGGTTGACCACCCACAGGGTGATCGCCAACGGCACCAGAATCAATAGTCCGGTTACAAAATATTTGCGAAGCATGTTGTTCAATCCTTGCTGCTGCGTGCGCGGCGCGGCGGGAGAAATCAGGTTGCCGATGACGTGCCGCCATCAGATTTTGCTGGCGCTGACGGCGTTGATGGCGCGGATGACGTTGTCGCAGCCGGCGCGGGCGTGGCTGCGGACTCGCCGCTTTTGGCGGCAGACTCGACCGGCGTCACCGGCGGCGCACTGGCACCGGCGCCACCGCGAAAGTCGGTCGCGTACCAGCCGGTGCCCTTGAGCTGGAACCCGGCCGCGGTCAATTGTTTCTTGAATGTGGACTTGCCACAACTTGGGCACTCCGTGAGTTGTGGATCCGATATCTTCTGGAGAGCATCTTTGGCAAAACCACACGCTTCGCAGCGGTACGCGTAAATCGGCATGAAAAAATTCCCCGCAATTGCGTTCAAAGCCTTGGATTATAAAGCTTTTCGTGGGGAATTTAGACCCGCGTGGCCGCTGCCCCGGTGCCTTTGCGGATATTTTTGTCAGGCGTTCTCAACCTGCTGCAGTGGAGCGCGCACCAGCTGCGGCATCAGCGAACCGGCCAGCATGCCGGCCAGACTCACGAGCAGGCCCACCAGCTGCGGCGGCCAGAAGCCCTCCGGAGCGAACACCTCCAGCAACACCCATGACCCCAGCCCCAGCAAAATCGCTGCCAGCGCACCCTGGCGCGTCGCCGGCTTCCAGTACAGGCCAAATGCCAGCGGCACAAAAGCGGCCACCAGCGTGATCTTGTAGGCGTTCTCAACCATCTTGTAGATGCTCGACTCGGTGTGCAACGCAAACCCCGTGACAATCACGGTGAACACCAGCACCACGCAGCGCATGCCGAACAGGAATTGCTTGTCGGTCTGGACCGGCAGCAGCCCCTTCAGAATATTTTCTGTGAAGGAAATCGATGGCGCCAGCAAGGTCGCGCTGGCGCAACTCTTGATCGCCGACAGCAGCGCTCCGAAGAACATGATCTGGGCGAACAGCGGCACTTTGGTCATGATCAGGGTGGGCAGGATCAGTTGCGGGTCCTTGTCGATCAGGCCAGCCACCATGTTCGGGTCGATCAGGGTGGCGGAATAGGCAAGGAACATCGGGATGAAGGCAAAGCAGAAGTACAGCGTGCCGCCCAGTATCGAGGCCCGTCCGGCGATTTTTTCGGAACTGGCCGAGGCCACGCGCTGGAACACATCCTGTTGCGGAATCGAGCCCAGCATCATGGTCAGCCAGGCCGCGCCGAACCACAACATGTCGCGATTGGTCGCAGCCGGCCAGAAATCGAGTTTTCCGGCAGTGGCGGCATGCGCCACCACCACCTGCGCGCCGCCAACCATGCCCGAGACTTCCCAGCCGATGTACAACATGCCAATGACGATGATGATCATCTGCAGAAAATCGGTGATCGCGACCGACCACATGCCACCCATGAGCGTGTAGATCAGCACGCTGGCCGCGCCGACGATCATGCCCACATCCATCGGAATATAACCGCCGGACACCACGTTGAAGACCAGTCCGAGCGCCTTGATCTGCGCCGCCACCCAGCCCAGATACGACACCACGATGCACAGCGTCACCATCACTTCAACGGCGCGACCGAACTTGTTGCGATAGAAGTCGCCGATGGTCAGCAGATTCATGCGGTACAACGGCCGCGCAAAGAACAGCCCGACCAGAATCAGGCACAGCGACGAACCAAACGGATCGGCGACGACGCCGCGCAGGCCGTCCTTGACGAAGGTAGAGGAAATGCCGAGCACGGTTTCGGAGCCAAACCAGGTGGCAAACACGGTGGCGGTGACCACGTACATCGGCAGCGACCGGCCGGCCACGGCGTAGTCTTTCGAGCCTTTGACGAATCGCGCGGCATACAACCCAATGCCCACCGAAATTACCCAGTAAAGAATGACGAACCAGATCAGGGCATTCATGGCAGCTCCTTCGGCGGCAATAGTTGCAAAAAGACACGCATAAAAATCGATCGCGCGATTATAACGGCATCGATTATGTTTTTAGAAAAATGGTCGTCAGGTGTCGGGTACCGGCCTGGCCGCACTACTGATTTTGACAAAGGACACGCCCGGACGGTCCAGAAATCGTCGACCGGGCTGGTGTTGTCTTATTTCAGTCACGCGTTTCCGCGCAAAGGGGTGCTTCACGATGCCTGCCACAGGTGTCTTTTAAAAATAGCGTTCGATTGGCGAATCTTCCAGAACCGCGGATTTCTCGCGAAAACCGGGTCAGTCGTTGCGCCGACGCCAGAGCTGCCAGCGCTCCTTGCCGGCGAACACGGCAATCGACTGTTCGACCGCGACGTCTTCCTCCAGCACAAAGGCCGTCCGCAGCAGCGCGGCGATATCGTCCGGCCCGGCCCCGAATGGCGGGCCTTTCGGGGCATCGTCAAAGAAGAAAAAGCCACCCAGCAGGGCGCCGGCCGGCAGCAGTTCGGCCCAGCGCGCTGCGACCGCTGGCCAGCGTTCACGCGGCAGCGCGCACAAAAATGCACGCTCGTAAATGAACCCGAGCGGCCGTTCGGGCTGGAATGTGAAGAAGTCCGCCTGCTGTACATGGCCGGCGAACTCATGCAGCGCGAGGTGCGCTGACGCCACGGCAGCGGGTGAGAAATCGATGGCGGTGACATCCCACTGCGCCAGCGCCAGATGCCGCACCTCGTGCCCAAGACCGCAGCCCGGAATCAAGGTCACCAGCGGCGTCGGCGCGTCCGCCACAAAACGCGCCAGCATGGGTGGCACGCCCCCTTGGTCCCACGGCATGAAACGCTGTGTGAAGCGCTCGTCCCAGAAAGCCGGATCATTCGGATCGCGCCGCGCGAAATGTGGGCCGGGCATATTCAGAAAGACCAGGGTAACCAGCGTCCGACGAAGCGCATGAGCAGCAAACCCGCCAGCAATCCGATGCCAAAATACGCGACGGTGCCGAGCAGCATGTTGGTGCGCCGCTGCTCCGCCAGTAACGCGACCAGCAGTTCCTTGTTGTCGTTGCGCGGCTGGCCGGCCTGCAGCAGGGCCTGATGTGCGAGGCGCGGCAATTGCGGCAGCAGCTTGTTGAAATGCGGCGCTTCCGATTTGAGCCGGTCGATCAGGCCGTGCCAGCCGATCTGCTCCTGCATCCAGTTTTCGAGGTAGGGCTTGGCGGTTTTCCAGAGATCGAGATCGGGGTCGAGCTGACGTCCGAGACCTTCGATGTTGAGCAGGGTCTTTTGCAGCAGCACCAGTTGCGGTTGCACTTCGACATTGAAGCGACGCGAGGTCTGAAACAGCCGCAGCAAAATCTGGCCGAACGAAATGTCCTTCAACGGACGATCGAAGATCGGCTCGCAGCATGCCCGTACCGCCGATTCCAGTTCATCCACCCGGGTTTCCTTGGGGGCCCAGCCGGATTCGATATGGGCTTCGGCGACGCGCTTGTAGTCGCGCCGGAAAAACGCCAGAAAGTTCTGCGACAGATAGTCCTTGTCGAAATCGGTCAGGGTGCCGACGATGCCGAAATCCAGGGCAATGTAGCGCCCGAACGTGGCGGGCTCGATCGACACCAGGATATTCCCGGGATGCATGTCGGCGTGAAAAAATCCGTCCCGGAATACCTGGGTGAAGAAAATCTCCACGCCGTCGCTGGAGAGTTTCTTCATGTCGACGCCGGCGGCCACCAGCCGGTCGATCTGCGAGATCGGAATGCCCTTCATGCGCTCCATCACGATCACCGACGAGGAGCAGTAGTCCCACATCATCTCCGGCACCATCAGCAATGTCGAGTCGGCAAAATTGCGCCGCAGCTGGCTGCCGTTGGCGGCCTCGCGCATCAGGTCCAGCTCATCATGCAGGTACTTGTCGAACTCGCCGACCACTTCGCGCGGCTTGAGCCGCTTGCCATCGGCCCACAGGCGCTCAACCCACTCCGCAGCCAGATGCATCAGCGCGACATCTTCATCAATCGATTTCTTCATGCCCGGCCGCAGTACCTTCACGGCGACTTCGCGACCATCCTTGAGCACGGCAAAGTGCACCTGGGCGATCGAGGCCGATGCGATCGGCACATCCTCGAAACTGGCAAACAGTTGCGACGGATGCGCTCCCAGCGATTTGGTGATCTGGGCAATTGCCAGCGCCGAATCGAACGGCGGCACGCGGTCCTGCAGGCGCGCCAGTTCGTCGGCAATATCGGCCGGCATCAAATCGCGCCGGGTCGACAGCACCTGGCCGAATTTGACAAAGATCGGTCCCAGCTCTTCGAGTGCGCGACGCAACCGTTCGCCACGCGGCGCCGAAATATCGCGCCAGAAAATCAGGGTATCGATCAGCTTGGCAACGCGCGGGATCGCCAGGCCCGACATCGCAATGTCATCGAGACCGTACTTGATGGCGACCCGGGCGATCTTTAATAAACGCAGGAATTTGAAGATCATTGCAATTTGCCCTTCAGGCGCTCTACCCGCTTTGCCATGCGCTCGACATCGTCACGCAGGCGCGCCACATCGGTGGCGAAATCGCGCACCGACTGGGGACGTTTCAACATGGGATTCTCTTCCAGAAAATATTCGGCGGCAGTTTCGGCCAGCTTCTGGCCGGTGGAGGTGATGGTCTCCTTCACCGCTTTTGCGCCAGCCACCAGCCGCACCGCAGCGATGGCGCCGACGATCCGGGCCAGATCCGCCTCGGCATCCCAGCGCAGCGATTGGCTCAGTTGTGAAATCGTATTGGCAAAATCGGCGTCGCCTTCGATCGTCACATACGAAAATGCGCGTTCGCGGTTTTGCAGGATCAACGGCAACTGGGCCGGATTGATCCGGATCGTCACCTGCGGCGGGGTCTCGGCATCAGCGTTGCGTACCAGGCCATCGGGCTCGACCTGCACCGCAAACGCGACCACACCAAGATCGAAGCGCGCAATCTTGCCGCTGTGGCCGATCAGCCTGGCGCGCGCCCACGCCTCCGGCGCGAGGAGATGATTGATTGCAGCAGGTAGAACAGGGGGGAGTGGGGAGAATGTCATCATCATAAAAAAACCGCCCGTGACAATACACAGGCGGTTTTCAGTTTATCAGTTTGCTGGAAGTAATTTCAATCAACCTCCAGCATCAGGCAATCAAGGCAGCTGCTGAATGCCGGCGAGGATCCAGCCGCCCGAGCCGCTGATCGGTTTCGACAGATTCCAGACTTCCTTGAATGGCGCGGCCGGCTCTGCATCGGACTCCTTGATCATGCCGGAGAACTTGACGCTGGCCAGATAGTCGTTGCCGACGCTTTCGACACCAACCAGCTCCGCGTCCAGCGTAACCACATCGGTATTGTTGGCCGAGGCGCCACGTTCCTGAATTTGCAGGCGCAATTCGCCAAACATCTCGGACGAGGTAAATTCACGGATATCGTTGATATCAGCCTTGTCCCACGCCGCTTGCAGACGGATGAAGTAAGTCTTGGCGTTGCGCAGGAAACCCGGCACGTCGAAATCAGCCGGCACGCCCCATGGCAGTGCCTGGGCGCCACCGACCGGCGCGGCGGACTGCAGCGCTGCCGGCTCGATGCGTGAACCGATTTCCGGGGTGTAGCTGGCGTTGTTCGATTCGTAGGCGCCGGCAAAGCTCGGCTTGTTGCCGTTGTCCGGGCTCTTGCGACGGAACATGCGAACGATGAAGAACACCGCAGCGGCGAGCAGGCCGAACATCAGCAGCGAGCCGAACATGCCGCCCATTGCGCCACCCATGCCGAAGTGCGACAGCAAGGCGCCTGCGCCCAGCCCCAGCAACGCGCCGCCCAGCATGCCGCGCCAAGGACTGGCCGGCTTCGGTGGCACGCCTTGCGGCGCTGCAGCCGGAGCGGCCGGACGCGCCTGGCTGCCCGATTGCGCAGGCTGGCTTGGCGCCGGCCGGCTCAGGTTCTGCGATTGCTTGCCAAACGAACCACCGCCGCCGAGACGACGGGCGTCAGCATCGGTTGCCACCAGCGCCATCGCGCTGATCGCCATCATCAGTACAAACAAATACTTTTTCATGCGGGCACTCCTAAAATTTGACACCGGTGTGGAGAGCGGCCACACCTGCCGTGAGATTGAAATAGTCGACGCGACCAAAACCGGCGTCTTGCATCATGGTCTTGAGCGTTTCCTGGTCGGGATGCATGCGGATCGATTCGGCCAGATAACGATAGCTGTCGGCGTCACCGGCAATGCGCTGGCCCAGCCAGGGCAGTACCGAAAACGAATACACGTCATATGGCTTCTTCAGCACCGCCGCCACCTTGGAAAATTCGAGCACCAGCACTTTACCACCGGGCTTGAGCACACGATGCATTTCCGCCAACGCGGCGTCCTTGTGCGTCATGTTGCGCAACCCGAACGCCACGCTGACCCGATCAAAGTAATTATCGGGAAACGGCAGACGCTCGGCGTCACAGAGCAAGGTTGGGGTGATCAGGCCATTGTTCAAGAGGCGGTCACGTCCGACCCGCAACATCGACTCATTGATGTCGGTCAACCAGACTTCACCGCCGGGGCCGGCCTTGGCCGCGAAGGCCTTGGCCAGGTCACCGGTGCCGCCCGCGATGTCGAGCACCTTGAAGCCGGGCCGGATCGCCGCCTGCGCGATCGTGAAGGCCTTCCAGATCCGGTGCAGGCCGGCCGACATCACATCGTTCATCACATCGTATTTGGCGGCGACCGAGTGAAACACCTCGGCCACCTTGTGCACCTTGTCCTGCTCGTCGACGGTCTGGTAGCCGAAATGGGTGGTATTGGTCATGGATTGCTCGTCTGATCGTTCAATGGTTGTGGCCGCAGCTCTTGCCTGTTGCTGCCATGGGCGCCACTGCATCGCGCCCCGTGTCGCCCTGGTAGCCGGCCGCCTGCAGCCGCGCAAGATAATCCGACCAGAGCGTGGCTTCGCTTTCGCCCAGCCAGTGCAGGTAATCCCAGGAAAAGATGCCGGTATCGTGCGCGTCCGAAAAGTGCGGCTGCACGGCATAGTTGCCGACCGGCTCGAGCGCGGTCATGTCGACATCCCGCTTGCCGGTTTGCAGGGTCTCCTGCCCAGGGCCATGACCGCGTACTTCGGCCGATGGCGAATACACCCGCAGCAGCTCGAACGGCAGCGAAAATGTCTTGCCATCGTCGAAGGTAATTTCGAGTGTGCGCGATTTGCGATGCACCGTCAGTGCGGTCGGACTGACCTTGGGAGCGGATTGTTTGGAGCCTGTCATGATAAGTGTTCCGGAAAATTCATACGTTGAAGTTGCGCAGCAACGCAGTGCGCAGTGCCGGCAACAGCGCCAGCCGCTCGGCCAATGCCTGCGCTGGCGTCACCCGGACCACCGCTGCCCAGATCGGCGCCGGGAAATGTGCATCGTCGGTAAAGCGCGGGATGACATGCCAATGCAGATGCGGCACCATGTTGCCGAGGCTGGCCAGATTCACCTTGTGTGGCGCCATCACCTCGCGCAACGTTGCTTCGACCTTGCACACGGCGGCCATCAAGGTGCTGCGTTCGGCCGGAACCAGATCGGTCATCTCGGCCAGATGCGTGTTCCAGATCACCCGGCAAAAGCCCGGATACTGCGCATCGTCAACCAGCACGATCCGCAACTGCGCGGTGCGCACGACGACCTCACCGCCATCGAGCCGGCACAATTCGCAGGCGTCCATGGTCGTCGTCACACCAGCACGCGTTCGATGCCGCCGTTGTTGGCGCGGGCAACGAACTCCGGCAGCCAGTTTTCGCCCAGCAGATGCCGGGCAATCTCGACGACGATGTAATCAGCCGATGTATCGGCGTCGGCATCGAAGCGCGTCAAGCCCTGCAGGCAGGCCGGGCAGGATGTCAGGATCTTGACATCGCCCGCAAACCCATCGGCGCGCAACTTGTCGGCGCCCTTGGTCATCTCTTCTTCCTTGCGGAAGCGGATCTGGGTCGAGATGTCCGGGCGCGCCACCGCCAGCGTGCCGGCCTCGCCGCAGCAGCGGTCGTTCTTCTCGATCGCGACACTGTCGGCCGTGGTGATGAGGGCGTTGACGGTTTTCAGCGGGTCCTGCAATTTCATCGGGCTGTGACATGGGTCGTGATACATGTAGCGCGTACCCGTCACGCCTTCGAGCCGCACTCCTTTTTCGAGCAGGAATTCGTGGATGTCGATGATCCGGCAGCCCGGGAAAATCTTGTCGAACTGGTAGCCCTGCAGCTGGTCGTAGCAGGTGCCGCACGACACCACCACGGTCTTGATGTCGAGGTAGTTCAGCGTATTGGCCATCCGGTGAAACAGCACCCGGTTGTCGGTGATGATCTTCTCGGCCTTGTCGAACTCACCCGAGCCACGCTGCGGATAGCCGCAACACAGATACCCCGGCGGCATCACGGTCTGCACCCCGACCTGCCACAACATCGCCTGCGTGGCCAGTCCGACCTGCGAAAACAGACGCTCCGAACCGCAGCCGGGGAAGTAGAACACGGCCTCGGTGTCGGCGGTGGTCTTGAGCGGATCGCGGATGATCGGCACGATCTTGTCGTCTTCGATATCGAGCAGTGCGCGCGCGGTCTTCTTCGGCAGATTGCCCGGCATCTTCTTGTTGATGAAGTGAATCACCTGTTCCTTGATCGGCGCTTTGCCGAGCGTCGATGGCGGCGCCTTGGTCTGCTTTTTCGCCAGCGCACCGAGCACCGTATTGCCCAGGCGCTGGGCCGTCACGCCCCAGCCGAAGATCACCTTGCGCGCCACCTTGATGGTGGCCGGGTCCTTGGCATTGAGGAACAGCATCGACGCCGCGGTGCCCGGATTGAACGATTTCTTGTCCATCTTGCGCAGCAAATTGCGCATGTTCATCGAGACATCGCCGAAGTCGATATCGACCGGGCACGGCGTCAGGCATTTATGGCAGACCGTGCAGTGATCGGCAACGTCTTCGAACTCTTCCCAATGCTTGATCGAGATGCCGCGCCGGGTTTGCTCTTCGTAGAGAAAGGCTTCGACCAGCAGCGATGTCGCGAGGATCTTGTTGCGCGGCGAGTACAGCAGATTGGCGCGCGGCACGTGCGTCGCGCACACCGGCTTGCACTTGCCGCAGCGCAGACAATCCTTGATGCTGTTGGCAATCGCGCCAATGTCACTTTGCTGCATGATCAACGATTCGTGGCCCATCAATCCGAACGACGGCGTGTAGGCATTGCGCAGGTCGGCCTCCAGACCCGGCATGGCCATCATCTTGCCCTTGTTGAAGCGGCCTTCAGGATCGACGCGCATTTTGTACGAGCGGAAATCCTTGATTTCATCCTCGGTCAGGAATGCCAGCTTGGTGATGCCGATACCGTGTTCGCCGGAGATCACGCCGTCGAGCGAGCGCGCCAGCAGCATGATGCGGGCGACCGCGGCGTGGGCATCCTGCAGCATGTCGTAATGATCGGAATTGACCGGAATGTTGGTGTGCACGTTGCCGTCGCCGGCATGCATGTGCAAGGCAACGAACACCCGTCCGCGCAAGACGCGCTTGTGGATGGCGCCGCATTCCTCGAGGATCAGCCGGAACGCCGCGCCGCTGAAGATCAGACGCAGCTCGGCCCGTACTTCGGTCTTCCACGACACCCGCACGGTGCGATCCTGCGCCACATCGAACAGGGTCGCGTCCGGTTGTTGTGCCAGGCGCTGGTCGAAGGCAGATGCCAGCCGTTCCAGGCCAAGCGCCACCAGTTCGCCCCTGACCTCGGCCAGCGGCCGATCCAGATTCGCCAGCAGATACGTCCAGCGCGCATGCGTTGCGTCCAGCAGCAACTGGGCCTGATGCACGCGGTCCTCCAGCATTTCGGCGGCAGGAATGATTTCGCCTTCGGCATCGTCATTCTTGCCCAGCGGCAGATTGCCTTGGGCGAAAAAATCACTTAATGCCTCGACCAGCTGCAGTTTGTTCTTGATCGACAGCTCGATATTGATGCGCTCGATGCCGTCGGTGTATTCGCCCATCCGGTTCAGCGGGATGACGACGTCTTCATTGATCTTGAACGCGTTGGTGTGCTTGGCGATGGCAGCGGTGCGGGTACGATCGAGCCAGAATTTCTTGCGCGCTTCCGGACTGATGGCGACGAAGCCCTCGCCGACATGCTTGTTCGCCATGCGCACGACTTCCGAGGCGGCGCGTGCCACGGCACTATCGTCGTCGCCGACGATGTCACCGAACAGGACCATCTTCGGCAGCACGCCGCGGCGGGATTTGGTGGCGTAACCGACGGCGCGCAGATAGCGTTCGTCGAGATGCTCCAGGCCGGCCAGGATCGCGCCGCCTTTTCTCGTTTCGCTGTCGAGGTAATCCTTGATTTCGACAATCGAGGGAATCGCGTCGCGCGCCTGGCCGAAAAATTCGAGGCAGATGGTACGGGTGTGCTTCGGCATCTTGTGCAGGATCCAGCGCGCCGACGTGATCAGACCGTCGCAGCCTTCTTTCTGCACGCCCGGCAAGCCGGACAGGAATTTGTCAGTGACATCCTTGCCCAAGCCTTCCTTGCGGAAGGTCTTGCCGGCGATTTCGAGCAGCTCGGTCTTGAACGGCTGATTGCGCACACCATGCTCGGCCGGATGCGTCCATTCGAGCTTGAATTTGGCGACCTCGGCGTCGTGGATCTTTCCGAGATTGTGTTCCAGCCGCGTGACTTCGAGCCAGTCGCCGTTGGGATCGACCATTCTCCAGCTGGCCAGGTTGTCGATCGCGGTGCCCCACAACACGGCTTTCTTGCCGCCGGCATTCATCGCGACGTTGCCGCCGATGCACGAGGCTTCCGCCGAGGTCGGATCAACGGCGAACACGAAGCCGGCCTTTTCGGCCGCGTCCGAGACACGCTTGGTCACGACGCCCGCACCGGAGTAGATCGTCGCGTATTCACGCGCGACGCCGGGCAGCATGGTCATTTCAACCGGGCCCAACTGTTCGAGTTTTTCGGTATTGATGACGGCCGACAGCGGTGTCAGCGGAATGGCGCCGCCCGTATACCCGGTGCCGCCGCCGCGCGGAATGATGGTCAGACCGAGTTCGATGCAGCCTTTGACCAGCCCCGCCATCTCGTCCTCGGTATCGGGCGTGAGCACCACGAACGGATACTCGACACGCCAGTCGGTCGCATCGGTGACGTGCGACACACGCGACAGGCCGTCGAACTTGATGTTGTCCTTGCGGGTGTAGCGCGCCAGGATCTTGTTGGTGCGCTTGCGCAGGTCGTAGGTCTTGCGGAACTCCTCGCCAAATTCGGCGACCGCCCGGCGTGCCGCGTGCAGCAAGGCCGCCACGCTGTCACTGCGGTGCAGTGCGATGGCGTCGCCGGCATCGAGTTGATCGGTGATCACGCGGCGTTTATCGACCTCCGCCAGCCGGTGATTCAATGCATCGACCAGCGCCGCGCGGCGTTTCGGATTGTCGAGCATGTCGTCCTTCAGGTACGGATTGCGCCGCACTACCCAGATATCGCCCAGCACCTCGTACAACATGCGCGCCGAGCGCCCGGTCTGGCGCGCCGCACGCAGCTCATCGAGCAACTGCCAGGCATCCTCGCCCAGCAGGCGGATCACGATCTCACGGTCGGAAAACGAGGTGTAGTTATACGGAATTTCACGCAATCGTGATGGCGTGGCGGCATGGCCGCCTTCGGCGAGCAGAGCTTGGATTTGTGCGGGGGCGTTCATTGGTCCGTGTTTTGCGTGAAACTAAAAAATCATTCTAGCGTATTGCGACGCACCAGACCTGAACAGCCCCACAGCGTGCGGGGCGAAGTCAAAGCCAGCTGCCGATCTGCTGCCACCAGCCGTCGGGCACGAACAACAACAGGGTGGTGGCAGTGATGTAACGGGCGAATTTGCCGATGGCCATGTACATCAGGCACGGCCAGAACGGCAACCTGACCCAACCGGCCAGCGTACACAACGGATCGCCGACGCCGGGCAACCAGCTCAGCAACATGGTTTTGGCGCCGTAACGCTCGACCCGACGGAACCAGCGGCCGGGCAACGCGGGTTTCAAGGCCTTGTTGGCGCCGAAGCCCAGCCAGTAGTCCACGGCGCCACCGAGCGTATTGCCGCCCGTCGCCGTCAGGATCACCGACCAGTACAGACTCTGGTTGGCCTTGATCACGGCAAATACGGCCGGCTCGGACCCGAGCGGCAGCAGCGTCGCCGAGATAAAGCTGATCAGGAATACGGAAGTCAGCCCGACCGTGGGCACGGCCAGCACGCCCAAAAGCCAGAGGACGGCGCCTTCGATCATGTTACGACAGTCGTAGCGGTGGGCAAGTGTGGCTTTCCTTGACTTGGTGGCAGTGGCTTCGCCGCGCTATTTGCGGTCAACTATAATACCCGACTGGTTTTGATTTTCCGCTGCGCTGCCAACCCCGTTTGCGCGCGCCCCCTCGCTGAACGCTTTCCCGATACCGATTCCATGACCATCGATTACCTGCAAAAAATCCTGACAGCGCGCGTGTATGACGTCGCAGTGGAAACCCCGCTTGAATTTGCACCAACGCTGTCGCAGCGAATCGATAACCGGATTTATTTCAAGCGCGAAGACATGCAGAGCGTGTTCAGCTTCAAACTGCGCGGCGCCTATAACAAGATGGCCCATCTGCCGCCGGCGCAAATGAAGCGTGGCGTGATCTGCGCCTCGGCCGGCAATCATGCGCAAGGGGTGGCGTTGAGTGCGGCCCGCCTTGGCTGCCGGGCCGTCATCGTGATGCCGACCACCACGCCTCCCGTCAAGATCGATGCCGTCAAGGCGCGCGGCGGCGAAGTCGTCCTGTTTGGCGACTCCTACACCGATGCCTACAACCATGCCCTGACGCTCGAGAAGAAGCTCAAGCTGACGTTCGTGCATCCGTTTGACGACCCGGACGTGATCGCCGGGCAAGGCACCATCGGCATGGAGATCCTGCGCCAGCATGCCGGCCCGATCCACGCGATCTTTGTCGCCATCGGCGGCGGCGGACTGATTTCCGGCATCGCCTCGTATGTCAAGGCTGTCCGTCCGGACATCAAGATCATTGGCGTTCAAACCACCGACTCGGACGCGATGGCGCGCAGCATCAAGGCCGGCAAACGCGTGACCTTGCCGGATGTGGGCCTGTTCTCCGACGGCACCGCGGTGAAACTGGTCGGCGAGGAGACATTTCGACTGACGCGCCTGCTGGTCGACGAAATCATCCTGGTCGACACCGATGCGGTTTGCGCCGCCATCAAGGATGTGTTCCAGGACACCCGCAGCATTCTTGAACCGGCCGGGGCGCTGGCCGTGGCGGGCGCCAAGGCGTATGTGGAACGCTCCAACGCAACGCGCAAGCCGATCAAGGGCGCCACCCTGATTACGATCGCCTGCGGCGCCAACATGAACTTCGACCGCCTGCGCTTCGTCGCCGAGCGCGCCGAGGTGGGCGAAGCCCGTGAAGCCGTCTTCGCCGTGACGATGCCGGAGGAGCGCGGCAGCTTCCGGCGTTTCTGCGAACTGATCGGGCCGCGCAATGTCACCGAGTTCAATTACCGCATCAGCGACCAAAGCCAGGCGCACGTCTTCGTCGGCCTGCAAATCGCCAGCCGGGACGACTCGAGCAAGATCGCCACCCAATTCGGCAAGCACGGCTTTGCGACACTCGACCTGACGCATGACGAACTTGCCAAGCTGCATATTCGTCATCTGGTCGGTGGCAAGAGCGCACAGGCGCAGGATGAATTGCTGTATCGCTTCGAATTTCCGGAGCGCCCTGGCGCGTTGATGCGTTTTCTCGACAGCATGGCGCCGAACTGGAATATCAGCCTGTTTCATTACCGCAACCAGGGCGGCGATGTCGGGCGCATCCTGGTCGGCTTGCAGGTGCCGCGCAAGGAGATGAAGGCCTTCCGCGCATTCCTCGCGACGCTTGGGTATCGGCACTGGGACGAAAGCGCCAACCCTGCCTACAAACTTTTCCTGGGATGAGCGCCATGACACCGCCGCGTACACCGGATCAATCGCCGCTGGGCAAGCCGGCCCATTATCAGTCGCACTACGATGCCAGCCTGCTGTTCCCGATCGCCCGGCAGGAAAAGCGCCTGGAGCTGGGGTTGACCGGCACCTTGCCGTTTTTTGGCATCGACATCTGGAATGCGTATGAAGTGTCATGGCTCAATCTGCGCGGCAAACCCCAGATTGCGATTGCCACCCTGACGGTGCCGGCGGACTCGCCCAATATCATTGAGTCGAAATCGTTCAAGCTGTATTTGAACAGCTTCAATCAGACCCGACTGGCCGGCAGCGAGGCGCTGCTGGCGCTGCTGCGCTCCGACCTGTCGGACGGGTTCGGCGCGCCGGTGCAGATCAGCCTGATTCTGCCCGAGCAGTTTGGCGCGATGCGGTTCGTCGAGCTGGACGGCATGCTGCTCGATCGCCTCGATATCGAGGTCGACAGCTACGCGCCGGAACCGTCGCTGCTGCGCGCGGCGCACGACCAGCCGCCGGTCGAACAGACCCTGGTGTCACATTTGCTCAAATCGAATTGCCTTGTCACGGGTCAGCCGGACTGGGGCAGCGTGCAGATCCAGTACGTCGGCGCCGAGATCGAACAGGAAGGGCTGTTGCGCTACCTGATTGGATTTCGGGAGCACAACGAGTTTCATGAGCAATGCGTCGAACGCATTTTCATGGATATTCTGCGCCAGTGCCGACCACAGAAACTTGCCGTTTATGCACGCTATACTCGGCGTGGCGGACTTGATATCAACCCTTGGCGCAGCAACTTCAGTAGCGGGCAGCAGCCATCGCTGGCCCGTAACGCACGTCAATAGAAACACAGGATTTTGGCCAATGTTGGTTAGCCCAACATCTCTACTTGATGGTATGTTCGATTTCACCGATTCGTGATGGCGCAATGGCATTTCTCTTCAAAGCATCAGGATCGCGATTGCAATTCGACTTAACATCAGGCAATCATCGGGAGCGAAACGGGCATATAATTCGCTCGAATTCTCCGATTGTGCACTGCAACATATTTTTTTTTTGATATGACGAACCTGGCTAAAATCCTGTCGCTCGACAACGTTGTACTCGGACTCGAAGTCTCCAGCAAAAAGCGGGCATTCGAGCAGGCCGGTCTCATTTTCGAAAACAACTGTGGCATTGCGCGCTCGACGGTGTCGGAAAATCTGTTCGCGCGCGAGCGGCTCGGCTCGACCGGCCTCGGGCACGGCGTAGCGGTACCACACGGACGCATCAAAGGCCTGAAGGCGCCACTGGCCGCCTTTGTGCGACTGGCAGAGCCAATCCCGTTCGAGTCGCCGGACGCGCTGCCAGTGAACCTGCTGGTGTTCCTGCTGATTCCCGATCATGTCACCCAGCAGCACCTTGAGACGCTGTCGGAAATTGCCGAGATGTTTTCAGACGACGCGTTTCGCACGATCCTGACCAACGATCCGGACGCGCGCTCGGTGCATGCGCGCCTGGTCGCATGGCAGAGCAGCATGCACGACCTCGGCTGAGGCCCTCACCATGCCCACCTCGACACCACTGACGATTCAGCAAATCTACGATGAAAATCGAGAGACGCTGGAACTTGGCTGGTTCGCCGGCTTTTCCGGCGGCGAACGCCTGATTTCCGGGGACGCCGCGTCCGCTGCCGATCAGGTGGGCCATTTGAATCTGATCCACCCGGGACGCATTCAAGTCTTTGGTCATCAGGAAACCAATTATTACCAGCGGCTGTCGCAAGACTCGCGCCGCTATCAGACCGCCGAACTGGTTGCCGGCGAGCCCCCGGCGTTCATCATTGCGCAAGGTTTGACGACCCCGCCAGAAATTCTTGCGGTGTGCGACGAACGCCACATCCCGCTGTTTTCGACGCCATTGCCGGCCGCACAGGTGATCGATTATTTGCGGGTGTACCTGTCCAAGAAATTGGCTCAGCGCATTACCATGCATGGCGTGTTCATGGATGTGCTGGGCGTTGGCGTGCTCATTACCGGCGAATCCGGTCTGGGCAAAAGCGAACTTGGCCTTGAATTGATCTCCCGCAGTCACGGCCTGGTTGCCGACGACGCGGTGGAGTTTGCCCGCATTGCGCCGAACATGATCGAAGGTCGCTGCCCGACCCTGTTGCAGAATTTGCTGGAAGTCCGCGGCCTGGGTCTGCTCGATATCAAGACCATTTTTGGCGAGACCGCCGTACGCCGCAAAATGCGATTGAAGCTGATTGTTCATCTGGTTCGCCGCAGTACACTGGAAGAGAACTACGAGCGACTGCCGCTGAATGCCCAAAGTGAGGAAGTACTTGGCTTGCCAATCCGCAAAGTGGTCATTCCGGTGGAGGCGGGACGCAATCTTGCGGTGTTGCTGGAAGCGGCGGTACGCAACACCATCTTGCAGCTGCGCGGTATCGATACGCTCAAGGAGTTCATGGAGCGCCAGCAGAAAGCCATGAACAGCGACTGAAATTCGTGTCACCTGCCGTGCACAAGTTCGGAACTGCGATCCAAGTGACGGCAACCAATTCTGATTGGGGTGGTATTATTTCTTATGCGCATTATCCTCATTACAGGCATTTCCGGTTCCGGCAAGTCGGTCGGCCTTAACGCCCTCGAAGACGCTGGCTATTTCTGCGTCGACAATCTCCCGCCGACCCTGCTGCGCGCCCTGGTGGCGACACGCATGCAGGACAATGGCGAAAATCTGGCGGTCGCGGTCGACGCGCGCAGTGCCGATTCGCTCAGTGGCTTGCCGGAAGACATCGCAAGGCTCAAGGATGAGGGACACGACGTCAAGGTTCTGTTTTTGAGCGCAAAGACTGAATCGCTGATCGCCCGTTTTTCCGAAACGCGTCGCGCGCATCCCCTATCCCATCGCTTGCGCCCTGGTCAGACAGCCGATGACAGGCTGACACTGACCGAGTGCATCCTCAAGGAACGCGAAATGCTCGTGACCATTGAAGGCCTCGGTCACGTCATCGATACGTCGGGGCTGTCGGCCAATAAACTTCGGGCCTGGATCAAGGAACTGGTTGAATCCGAACGCACGCCGTTGACGCTACTGTTCGAGTCATTTGCCTACAAATTTGGCGTGCCGCTGGATGCCGACCTGGTGTTTGATGTCCGCGTCCTGCCCAACCCGCACTATGACATCGCCTTGCGCGCGCTGACCGGGCGCGATCAGCCGGTGATCGACTTTCTCGATGCGTTGCCCGAAGTTGCATCCTTGCAAAACGACATTCGCGACTTTGTCGAAAAATGGCTGCCCGCCTTCAAGAACGACAACCGCAGCTACCTGACAATTGCCATTGGCTGCACCGGCGGCCAGCATCGTTCGGTGTACATGGTCGAGCATCTTGCCCGCTATTTCCAGGACAAGGAACGCGTCGTCCTGCGCCATCGCGAATTGGCCTGACGTGACGACGCCCCCTGCCCAGATGGATCAGTGGCTGCCGCTGTTTCCGTTGCAAACAGTGCTGTTTCCCAACGGCGTGCTGCCGTTGCGCATCTTCGAAACCCGTTACATCGACATGGTGCGCGAATGCATGCGTAACGACCGGCCGTTCGGCGTCGTGGCGATTCGCACTGGTGCGGAAACCGGTCCGCCGGCCGAACCGGAGACCATCGGCTGCATGGCCCATATCATGCACTGGGACATGCAGGTCGGCGGCCTGCTTCAGATACGCACGGTCGGCGGAATGAAGTTCAGGATCCTGCAAACACGGACCCTGAAGGATGGACGGCTGGAAGCACAGATCATCCCTGTTGCCGACGATGTCGCCGCCGCCACGAGCAGCGCGCACGTCGCCTGCGCGACAGCGCTGCGACGCATTACCAATGACTTCGACGAACGGATTGGCGATGACGATGCGCTGGCTTATCCATTTGCCAAGCCGTTGCGCTTTGACGAGGTCGGTTGGGTGGCCAACCGCTGGAGCGAAATTTTGCCAATCCCACTGAAGGCGCGGCAGAAATTGCTGGAGCTGGTCGACCCGGGAAGCCGTTTGTCCATTATTTATACCTATTTGCAACAGCATCAGATATTGTAAGCAAACGTTTCATGTTGCACCAGGCTAACAAATCACCCTTACTGTTCAGATAGCTTGCTGCAACACAAGAACCTTTCACAGAATCTCCGCCACATTCGGGAAAATCAGTCTGCGCACGCCATGTGATTCGGCAGCGAGCTGCAACCTGTTCAATTTCGTCATTGCGATCCATGCAAGCCCAAACCATCCAGCGCCGCAAGAACTTGAGATCGGCACGCCGCATTCCAAAGATCTCCCCGATCAGCATCGCTTCGCTGCTGTTTCTTGCCACAATCTTTGCGTTTTTCGAGCAAGGTTTTGTCACAGCAATGGCCTTCCTGGTGGGCGCCAGCATGTTGACAATCTCGCTGCTGATTTTTTACATCATCTTTGCGTTACGCCTGAACACCCGATTCTTCGAACCGAGTCTGACCCTGGCGCAGATTACTGTCTCGGTGACCATCATGCTGACCGTGTTTTTTCTGGACCGTGCCGTCCAGTTGGCGCTCGGTCCGTTCTTGCTGGTTGCCTTTTCCTATGGCGTCTTTCGCTTGACGAAGACGGCGCAGAACGCGCTCGCGGCGGGCACCATGTTGACCTATCTGGCCATCGTGCTGGGACGTGGCTATCAGGACGATTTCAATGGAACCTTCCGACTCGACTTGCTGCTATGGGTCGTGATCGCGCTAACGCTGCCAATGACGATGACCGTCAGCGCGCAGATCCGGCAGCTTCGCAGCGCCTTGAAGAATACGCGCCAACAGTTGCTGCAGTTCGAAGAAAAAGCCATTCGGGATGAACTGACCGGTCTGTACAACCGACGCCAGTTGCAAACCGAACTCGATCTGGCGATTGCGCAAAGCAACGAGCACGACACGCCGTTCTGTCTTTGTCTCATTGACGTGGATCACTTCAAGGATATCAACGACAAGCATGGCCATCTGGCTGGTGACATGATCTTGCGCGAATTTTCCCGTGTCGCCCGCGAGAGCATCCGCGACAGCGATATCATCGGCCGCTACGGCGGCGATGAGTTCATGCAGATCCTGCCGGACACCGAACTCAAAGGCGCCGTCATGCATGCAGAGCGCCTGCGCGTGCATGCGCACTTCCTGGATCTGAAAAGCGTGCTGCCGCAAAAATCCATTTCCCTGTCGATTGGCGTGGCGCAGTATCGCCCTGGTGAAGAAGTCGCGGAGTTAATCGAACGTGCCGATGCGGCCCTGTATCGTGCCAAGGAACGCGGACGCAACCGGGTCGAATGGATCGATGGCGACTAACGCTGCGCGTCAAACAGCCCGTCAGTTTGAAACAGCGCCATCAGCAATTTCTTGACTGGCGCGGGCAGCGGCGCGTCACCCAGGCGATCGGTCGGATACCAGACGTAGGCGTTCTGTCCGACACTGTGCACTCGCGCAGACAAGTGCACGGCATAGGGCGAAATCTGCAACTTGAAATGGGTAAACGCGTGCGAAATCGTCAGCAGGCGCTCCCACGATCCCGCCGTGCCGAATGGCGCCACTGCATTGACGATGTCTTGCTCGAAGCGGCTGGCTTCGTCGGGGAGGTCATGGTCGATTGGCAGCAGCGACGCGCTTTCCGGCAGTGACAGCAAGCCGCCCCATATCCCCGAATCTGGCCGCTGCTCAAGTAACACTTGTCCCTTGTCGATGATCACCAACATTGCCGTTTGCCGCTGCGGCACGGCCTTCTTTGGCTTGCGCACCGGCAGCAGGTGCACGCGGTCGGTTGCCAAGGCAACGCAGCTCGATGCCAACGGGCAGCGCGCGCATGCTGGCTTGCTGCGCGTGCACAATGTCGCACCGAGATCCATCAATCCCTGCGTGTAGGCCTCAACGTCAGCGCCTGGCAACAATGCTTCGGCCAGTTGCCAAAGTCGGTCTTCCACCGGTTTGCTTCCTGCAAATTCGTCCACACCAAACACCCGGCTGAACACGCGCTTGACGTTGCCGTCCAGGATGGCTGCCCGAGTCCCGTAGGCAAATGCACTAATTGCCGCAGCGGTCGATCGCCCGATTCCGGGCAAGTCGGCCAGCAGTCGCGGGTCAGCCGGAAAGACGCCACCATATTCGTTCACGACCCGCTTCGCGCATTGGTGCAGATTGCGCGCGCGGGTGTAATAGCCGAGCCCGCTCCAGTGCGCCATGACGTCTTCCGATGGCGCTTCGGCGAGCGCGCCAACGGTTGGGAAGCGCGTCAGAAACCGCTGGTAGTAGCCAATCACCGCGGCGACCTGGGTCTGCTGGAGCATGACTTCCGAGAGCCAGATGCGGTAGGCGTCACGCGTGTTTTGCCACGGCAAGGTGTGCCGTCCGTGCGCCTTTTGCCAGCCGATGACGCTGACGGAGAATTCCGGATCCGGGTCAAGCACCTTCGCGGCACTGATGACACGCTTCATTCAGGCCGCAAACGCATACTCGGCAAGATCAGCCCGTACCGCGTCCTTCAACGATTGTTCGAGCGCCTGCAGTTGCGCAAACTGGCTCGACAATTCGGCTTCCATGACCTCAAAGGACGCGACTTTTTCTTCCAGGCTGTCGGTCGCCAAATGAATGCGCTCAACCGATTGCCGGCGTCGTTTCAGCTGCGACTTGTGTTCGCGAATCTGTCCTTCAAGCGGCACCATGACCACTTTCAGCCAAGCCTCGACGTCGCGATTTGCCTGCAAAAAGCTTTGCTTGACGCGCGAGGCAATGGAGTCGAAAAACTTCTGCATCAACACCGCAGTGTGCGTCGTCATGATCGCCGTGGTGCCGAACTGCCGCTGGTAGATGCCCTCGATCATGGCAATTTCCTTGACATACTTGTCGAGCGAGAATGGCATCGGCGTCGACAACGCAAGGCCATGCTCAGTAGAGAATTTGCGGTACATGACCGTCATCATGGCGGTGATTTCTTCGGTCTTGCGCGACGACAGTTGCAGGTTATTCTGGATCTGGGCAAAGAATCGCTTGGCGGCGTCGCGAAAGCCGGTCGAAAAGATACTGCTCTCCATGGCCAGTCGCGTCAGCCGGATATCTTCTTTCAGAATTCCCATGCCAAGGCTGGTAAATACATCCGTCGAAAGGCGTGCGAACACCGCTCGCGTGCCCTGCAGCTTGATCAGGCTGCTGTCGAATTCGCGTTTCTCCATGTCGATGCGCTTCATCATGTGGTCGATGATGGACTGGTTCTTTCCGCGCAGGCTTTTGAGTTCAAGCAACTGCTCAATGACGTTGCGTGTGCGTGATGACAATAGCGTTTTTTTCGATGCCGTCAGCTCCTGGATCTCCACATCGAGCTGCTCCCGGATGATGGTTTGCTTGGACGGAATAAGCTGGTTGGACAAGGCATTTTCAAGTTGCGGCAAACGGCTGCGGGCCAACAGGGCAGGATTCTGGTTGATCTTGCCGATCAGACCTTTCTGGGCCGACACCGGGAATACCTGATGTTCCTGCAAGCCAAGCGTTATCGCTGCACTGGTGACCTGCTGGCGAATTTGCTGTTCGATTTCATCGGGAGTGCGCAATTCGTCCCACATGCTGTCGATTTTGTTGAGCACCACCATGCGTCCGGTGCCTGTGCCAATGTGATCGCGCCAGATCTCGATATCGCTCTTCGTCACACCGGTATCGGCGGCCAGAATGAACAGCACCGCGTGGGCGTTCGGGATCAGGTTCAGCGTTAGTTCCGGCTCGGTACCGATGGCGTTGAGGCCTGGTGTGTCGATGATGATCAAGCCCTGCTTGAGCAATGGGTGCGGGAAATTGACAATGGCATGGCGCCATCTGGAAATTTCGACCATGCCGTCCTGATCAACAGCCAACGCGATATCGGGATCCATTTCGTCGTACAGGCCATAACGCTGGGCCTGCGCAATCGTGACGCGTTTGGTCAGGCTGACTTGCTTGAACGCCTCCAGCATGCCCTCGCCTGAAGCAATATTCAGTGGCAGCACGGTCCACACATGGCCTTGGTTTTTCAAGTCACTGGTCGATGGCGATTCGCCACGGGTTTCGATCGGCAGCAACCGGATCGACGGCGGAAAGGTTTCGTCGTACAACAGTTCGGTCGGGCACATCGTGGTGCGACCTGCTGATGAAGGCAGGATGCGCTGTCCGTATTCTGCAAAGAAAATCGCGTTGATCAGTTCCGATTTGCCGCGCGAAAATTCAGCGACGAAGGCGATTGTCAGTTTATCGCTGGTGAGACGGCCCATCATCTGCTCAATACGCTGTTCAGTGGCGGCATCCATCAACTCGGCGCGCTCGACATGCCGACGATAGCTCGCCAGCGCAGTCATTACGCCATTGCGCCAACTGCTGTATTCCTGAAATTTCTGGACCAGATTGCTCACGTGTTTCCCCTGAATGCCCGATATTGACTCGCTGTTTGCAAGTTGATCCTGAGACTGCTCAATGCTGGCACTGGACACAATAAAACGTCGAGCGTTGCCCCTGCTTGATCTGCCGAATCGTCTGCCCACACACACGACATGCTTCCCCCGCACGATCATAGACGAAGTAACTCTGCTGGAAATAGCCAGATTGTCCATTTGCGCCAACAAAATCCCGCAAAGTGCTGCCGCCCTGCTCAATTGCCGACAAAAGTGTCGCCTGAATCTCTGCGGCCAGGCGGACATAACGCGCCAGGCCGATGCGCCCGCCCGGTGTTTTCGGGTTAATGCGTGCACGAAACAGGCTTTCGGACGCATAAATATTGCCAACACCGACGACAACGTCGCCCGCCAGCAGGATTTGCTTGATTGCGGCGCTGCGTCCACGCGTTTGCGTGAAGAGGATGGAACCCAGCAAGGTGGCGTCAAGCGGCTCGACGCCTAAACCCCGCAGCAGCAGATGCTGCTCGACCGGTCCATCGTCAGCGGAATGCCACAGCACAGCGCCAAAACGGCGCGGATCAGTCATGCGCACCAGGTGCTCGCCAAGGACCAGATCGAAGTGATCATGCGTTTGTGGTGGCGTTGCCGTTGGCAACACGCGAAGGTGCCCGGACATGCCGAGATGCACAATCAAGGTGCCGTGATCGAATGCAATCAGCAGGTACTTCCCGCGCCGCCCGGTCGTGCGCACCGTGCGGCCGGTCAGCAGGCTGGCCAGTCCGGATGGAAATGGCCAGCGCAGACCGCTGCGCCGCAGCGTCACATCGGTAACCATCTTGCGTTCCAGATGCGGGGCGATACCCATGCGGGTAACTTCAACTTCAGGCAACTCGGGCATGTGTTACGCATCCTGATGAATAGGCGACTTCGGACCGGAAACCGGCATACTGTCCCGGCAGTTACGCGCAAACCGGACGGGTTCGGCGTAGAATGAAATTTCGTTTGAACCGCCAGGATCCACTCTTGAAAACCGTCATTCTCATTGTAACTCTCTCGGCACTGTTGTCGGCATGCACTGCCATGTCGCCAGTTGTCACCGCTGCCTATGCGGCGCCGAGCGACATCTCGCAAATCGCCCTGGCCAGCGATGACGACGACGAAACTGCAGCGGCAAAACAGGCGAATGCTGGTTTGCCATCGGTCGAGTTGAGCGAAGAATTGTTGTTCAAATTGCTGGCGGCCGAGATCGCATTCCAGCGCGGCGGCTGGCAGGCTGGCTACGTCAACATGCTGGCCGCCGCGCAGGAAACCCGTGACCCGCGCCTGGCACGACGCGCAGTTGAAATGGCAATCGCCGCCAAGCAAACGGATGAGGCCCTCGCTGCCACTCGTCTGTGGCGCGCACTCGCGCCGAAATCGGATGAAGCGACCCAGTATTACCTTGGCTTGATCCTGCTCGGCGATGACCTGTCCGAGGTGCAGGAGGTATTCGAGCAGCGCCTTCGCGATGTTCGACCACCGAGCCGCGGGATATTGCTGCTGCAAATTCAACGGCTGCTGTTGCGTGCGAAAGACAAGACTGCCGCATTCAAGGTGATGGAAGCCCTGGTGGAACCGTATTCCAGCCTGTCTGAAGCCCACATCGCGCTGGCACAGGCCGCCTTTGCAAACAACGACCTTGCACGCGCCCGCAGCGAAGCGGGTATTGCGATCCGGGCCAAACCGGATTCCGAGATCGCCGAACTGACATTGGCGCAGGTCATGTCCGACAAGAAGGAAGTGGCCCAGTCCCTGCAGGCATTTCTGGCCAGTTATCCGAAAAGCCGTGAGGTGCGCATCGCCTATGCGCGCCTGCTGATTGAAGAAAATCAATATGCCAAGGCCCGTGCCGAATTTGAAATTCTGCTCAAATCGCAACCCAAGGATCTGACCACGCTGTTCGCACTTGGCGTGCTCAGCACCCAGACCAATGACATGAAAGGCGCCGAGCAGTATTTGGGGACCTACCTGAAAGTGCTTGCCGCGCATCCCGAGGAAACCCGCGATCCGGCCCAGGCCTTGCTGCTGCTTGCGCAGATCGCCGAGGAACGCAAGGACACCGGCGCCGCACTGGACTACCTGAGCAGGATCGTCCCGGGCGAATCCTGGCTGGGAGCCCAGATCAAACGCGCCCAGCTGATTGCACGTAACGGCAATGTGCCGGCAGCGCAAAAAATTCTTGCCGGCCTGAGCGTCGACAGCGAGCCTGAAAAAATCCTGCTGATCCAGGCAGAAGCCCAGATCCTGCGCGACGCCAACATGCAGCAGCAAGCCGATCAGACGATTGAGGCAGGGTTGAAGCATTTCCCGGACAATACCGATCTGCTGTATGACTTTGCAATGGCTGCCGAAAAGGCAGACCGGCTCGATACCATGGAAACCGCACTGCGCAAGGTCATCAAATTGGCGCCGTCCAATCAGCACGCCTACAACGCGCTGGGCTACTCATTGGCGGAGCGCAATATCCGGCTGCCGGAAGCCGTCAAGCTGATCGAGCAGGCGCTGTCGCTGGCGCCGGAGGATCCGTTCATCATGGACAGCATGGGATGGGTGCAGTATCGCCTTGGCAAATTAAGCGAAGCCGAGGATCTGCTGCGCCGCGCCTATCAATTGCGTCCCGATGCTGAAATCGCCGTACATCTCGGAGAAGTACTGTGGGTACGCGGGCAGAAGGAAGACGCCCGGAAATTCTGGCGCGATGCGCGCACCAAGGACCCCAAGAACGACACGCTGAAAAATACCTTGACGCGACTTCAGGTGCCGCAGTGATCGCACGGCTGGCGCAAGCTGGCTTGTTGCTGTCGTGTCTGCTGACGGGATGTGCGAACCTGGCGCCGCTGTCGTCCGAGCGCCTGGCAAATCAGGCCGGCCAGACCGCGTTGTCCTCGATTGATCTTGGTGGCCGCCTGTCGGCGCGCTTTCAGGTCGACGGGAAGGACCAGGCCATTCATGGCAGCTTTACGTGGTCGCAACGCGGTGACCACACGTTTGTCACGTTACTGTCGCCGCTTGGCCAGACCCTGGCAACGATTGATATCGCGCCGGATCAGACTACCTTGATGCAGAGCGGGAAGGCGCCGCGCAGCGCGGTCAATCCGGATACCCTGGCAATGGATGCGCTCGGCTGGCCGTTACCACTGTCAGGCCTGCGCAACTGGCTGCAGGGACAGGTTGTCGACGCGGCCGGGCAGCGCACGAATGCCGACCCCAACAATCCGGCGCCGATACGTACCGGTGACGGCTGGCAGCTGCTGTATGCAAATTGGGATGCGACCGATCCGGCACTCCCGGTGCATCCCAAGCGCATCGACCTGACACGCACCACGCCACAGGCAGGCGAAGTCGCCATCAGAATCGTCATCGATAGCTGGCAGCCCGCCTGATGCGCCGGCTGCACGACTGCCCGGCCCCGGCCAAGCTGAATCTTTTCTTGCACGTCACCGGTCGTCGCGCCGATGGCTATCATCTGTTACAAACCGTCTTCCAGCTGATCGATCGCCAGGATGTGCTGCACTTCGATGTGCGCGACGACGGCATGATCCGGCGCACCTCCGAACTCGCCGGCGTGGCCCATGACAGCGATCTGGTGGTGCGCGCGGCGCACCTGCTGCAACAGGCAACCGGCAGCGCCCTGGGCGCCGACATCGCGCTCGAGAAGATACTGCCAATGGGCGGCGGACTGGGTGGTGGATCATCCGACGCCGCAACCACCCTGATGGCCCTGAACCATCTGTGGCAAACCGGCCTGAGCCGAACGCAGTTGATGGCGCTGGGCCTGCAACTGGGTGCGGATATCCCGTTCTTCCTGTTCGGCGCCAATGCCTTTGCCGAAGGGGTGGGCGAGCGTTTGATCGAAGTTCAGACGACCGATCAATGGTTCGTCATCATCGAACCCGGCGTGTCGATTCCCACGGCAGCAATATTCACATCTTCTGAATTGACAAGGGATACGAAACCCGTCAAACTGCTGGACTTTTCCGGGGCTCAGAAAAATTTCGGGAAAAATGATTTGCAAGCAGTGGCTGAACGCGCTTTTCCAGTCGTCGCCGAGGCCGTCAAATGGCTGGCGCAATATGGTGCGGCGAAAATGACAGGATCAGGCGCATGTGTATTTTGTTCTTTCGAATCGAAGGAACAGGCTGATGCGGTACTTGAAAAAGTGCCGCCACGCTGGAAAGCATGGACAGCCCGAACCTTGCATCGACATCCGATGGCCCGGTTGCAATAATCAACATCAAAAGTTTTTTTGGCGTTGCATGGAACGCGAAGCAGAGCGAAAATGCGGCGGCAAAACCAAAGTTGCGTAGGGGAATCGCCAAGCCGGTTAAGGCACTGGATTTTGATTCCAGCATTCGAAGGTTCGAATCCTTCTTCCCCTGCCATTAAATCTGTCATGTCCTACAACTACCAATGAGAAGGCCGCCAGCGCAAGACTGAAATGTCTGGCTCTGGCGGTTTTCACATTTGCCTCAAGACTTGCTTTTTTATTCACTAACGATTGCTTCCAGGGACCCCCAATGGCGCTCGATAACCTGATGGTTTTTACCGGTAATGCCAATCCGGATCTGGCGGCAGGCGTCGCGAAGCAACTCGGCATTGCGCTCGGCAAGGCGGTTGTTTCAAAATTCTCGGACGGCGAAATCGTCGTTGAAATCAACGAGAACGTGCGCGGCAAGGACGTCTTCGTGTTGCAGTCGACCTGTGCACCGACCAATGACAACCTGATGGAATTGATATTGATGGTCGATGCGCTCAAGCGTGCTTCGGCCGGTCGCATCACCGCTGCCATCCCGTATTTCGGTTATGCCCGCCAGGATCGTCGGCCGCGCTCGGCACGGGTGGCGATTTCGGCCAAGGTCGTGGCCAACATGCTGCAGGAAGTCGGCGTCGAACGGGTCCTGATCATGGATTTGCATGCCGACCAGATTCAGGGTTTCTTTGATATCCCGGTCGACAATATCTACGCGTCGCCGATCTTGCTGTCGGATCTGGTCGCCAAGAATTACGATGACCTGCTGGTCGTGTCGCCCGATGTGGGTGGCGTTGTGCGCGCTCGGGCGCTGGCCAAACGCCTCGACTGCGACCTGGCGATCATCGACAAGCGCCGCCCGAAGGCCAATGTTTCCGAAGTGATGAACATCATCGGGGAAGTCGAAGGCCGCAATTGCGTGATCATGGATGACATGGTCGACACTGCCGGCACCCTCGTCAAGGCGGCCGAAGTTCTGAAGGACCGTGGCGCCAAGAAAGTCATTGCCTACTGTACGCATCCTGTTCTGTCGGGTCCGGCCATTGAGCGCATCGCCAACTCGACCCTCGATGAACTGGTTGTCATCGACACCATCCCGTTGTCTGCTGCGGCCATGGCCTGCAGCAAAATTCGTCAACTGAGCTGCGCGGAATTGCTGGCCGAGACATTCAAGCGCATCAGTACCGGCGACTCGGTGATGTCACTGTTCGCCGACTGATCGGAACAAGATTTTCGGGACACGCATTGTGTCCACATTTTGAATCCCCTGGTCGCGGGGGATTTTCACCGCAGGGCAATACGCCCTGCAATATTTGGAGTTCTAAATGAAAGTTATCGCATTTGCACGCACAGCACTGGGGACCGGAGCGAGCCGCCGCCAGCGCATTGCAGGCCAAACCCCGGGTATCGTCTACGGTGGTACGACTGCTCCACTGAACATCAGCCTCGATCACAACGCGCTGTATCACGCGCTGAAGAAAGAGACATTCCACTCATCGATTCTTGATCTTGAAATCGACGGCAAAGCAGAAAAAGTCCTGCTGCGCGACTTCCAGGTCCACGCATTCAAACAGCTGGTCTTGCATGTCGACTTCCAGCGCGTCGATGCGACCCACAAGATCCACGTCAAGGTGCCGCTGCACTTCATCAACGCCGATGTGTCGCCTGCGGTCAAGCTGTCGGCCGGCATCATCAGCCACGTGCTGAGCGAATTGGACATCACCTGCCTGCCAGCAGACCTGCCTGAATTCCTGACCGTTGATCTGGCGGCTCTCGAAATCGGCGGCTCGATCCATCTGGCCGACATCGCGTTGCCAAAAGGCGTGACCGCCGTGATCCACGGTGGCGAAGACAACCCGACCATCGCAGCAGCATCGATCCCGGCTGGCAAAGTTGAAGAAGCTGCCGATGCAGCAGCTGCCGCCGCTCAGGCAGCAGCAAATGCGCCAGCGCCTGTCGAGAAGAAGTAATTCTGAACCGGACCGCAAGCCGGTCTGGCCAGTAAAAAGCCCGTCCTTTGCGACGGGCTTTTTTGTGGCCCAGGCTGAAGCCGGTCATACTCTTGCTTTTCCAATGCCCGCACAACTATGGCCATTCGCCTGATCGTCGGTCTCGGCAATCCCGGACCGGAATACGAACAAACCCGTCACAATGCCGGCTTCTGGCTGGTGGACAATCTGGCCAACGGCATCGCCCGCTGCCAGCTCGCGCGCGAAACGCGCTTCAATGCCCTCGCCGCCAGGGCGGCGATTGGCGGGCATGAAATCTGGCTGCTCGAACCACAAACGTTCATGAATCGCTCCGGCGGATCAGTCGGTGCGCTGGTGCGTTTTTACAAGATTGCCGCAGATGAGGTCCTGGTAGTGCATGACGAACTCGATCTGGCGCCGGGCATCGCGCGCCTCAAGAAAGGCGGCTCTTCGGGCGGACACAACGGGCTGAAAGACATCACTGCCGCACTCGGCACGCAGGATTACTGGCGGCTGCGGCTGGGTATCGGTCATCCGCGCACGCAAGCGTCCCAGCAGAATGTCGCCGACTATGTGCTGCACCGCCCGCGCAAGGAAGAACAGCCGCTGCTGGACGAGGCGATTTCCAGCAGCATCGAGATCATTCCCATGCTGTGCGACGGCAAATTTGAAGCGGCAACGATGAAACTGCACACGGCCAAATGACGATTTCCACGGATGCTGCACTAACCATACACGCCGGACCAAAAGCGCTGGCACACCTGCGGCGGCAGGGACTGCAACCGCACGACATCGCCGTCATCGCCGGCGCCGCAGGCGGGCCAAAAGGACTCATCCTGCAGGCCCTCGACCAATGGTTGTTTGGCGACTGGCTGCCGCAGGCGCCGCGCCAGCGCACCCTGATTGGCGCCTCAATTGGCGCATGGCGCATGGCGGCGGCATGCCACGACGACCCGGTGGCGGCGTTCCAGCGTCTGGGTGACCTGTACTGCGAACAGCGCTATGGCAAAAAACCGACCCCGCAGCAGGTGGCGGTGGTGTGCAAGAAAATCCTGCAGGATTTTGTCGGCGGACATGAGCACGAGATCGTCAACCATGCGCATCATCACCTGCAGATTCTCGTCTCGCGCGGGCGCGGCCTGCTGGCGAATCCGGCGCACCGCGCCGGCACCCTGGCCGGCTTTGCGGCCGCTACCTTTGCCAACCTGGTCTCGCGCGACCGACTGGCGCGACATCTTGAGCGCCTCGTGATTGGCGATCCGCGCGGCGTCGCACCATGGCTCACCACCCGCTTCGATCGGTTCCAGACGGATTTCGCGCCCTTAATGACAGACAATCTGGCGACGGCACTGCTGGCGTCCGGCACGCTGCCATTCATCATGCCGCCGGTCACCGCGATTGCGCATGCCCCACCGGGAACCTACTGGGACGGCGGCCTGATCGACTACCATCTGGCGCTGCCCTATGCCCGCCTGCCAGAGGGGCTGGTGCTGTATCCGCATTTCACCGACCACATCGTGCCGGGCTGGCTCGACAAACCATTGCGCTGGCGGCGTGCCGCCAACGGCAAGCAGCGCGACTGGCTGGATAACGTCATTCTCATCACGCCGTCCCGCAGTTTTTTGCAGCCGCTGCCACGCGGCAAACTACCGGACCGCAGTGACTTCATGCATTACGGACTGGATCACGATCGCCGCATCCGCAACTGGCGCGAGGCAATCGGGCAAGGGCAGCGATTGCGCGATGCGTTCGCGGCATTCGTCCGGCAACCGGATATCAACCTCGTGCAACCGTTCTAATTCGGGCGGCGCCGCCACGCTACGGTAAAATAGCGACCACCATTTCATCCCCAGCAAAGTTCCTATCATGAGTCTCAAATGCGGCATCGTCGGCTTGCCCAACGTCGGCAAATCCACCCTCTTCAACGCGCTGACCAAGGCCGGCATCCCGGCTGAAAATTATCCGTTCTGCACCATCGAGCCCAACGTCGGCATGGTCGAGGTGCCGGACCCGCGCCTGACTGCGTTGTCCGAGGTCGTCAAGCCGCAGCGCATCGTGCCGACCACGGTCGAGTTTGTCGACATCGCCGGGCTGGTGGCCGGCGCCTCCAAGGGCGAAGGCCTGGGCAACCAGTTCCTCGCACATATTCGCGAAACCGATGCGATCGTCAACGTGGTGCGCTGTTTTGAAGACGACAATGTCATTCACGTCGCGGGACGCATCAACCCGCTGGATGACATCGAAGTGATCCAGACCGAATTGGCGCTGGCCGACATGAGCGCGGTCGAAAAGGCCATCCATCGCGAGAGCAAGAAAGCCCGCTCCGGCGACAAGGACGCAGCCAAGCTGGTCACCATCCTGGAGCGCATCATGCCGCAACTGGATCAGGCCCAGCCGGTGCGCGCGATGGGACTCGATGCCGAGGAAATGGAACTGATCAAGCCGCTGTGCCTGATCACCGCCAAGCCGGCC
This sequence comes from Actimicrobium sp. GrIS 1.19, assembly GCF_035984655.1. Taxonomy (NCBI): domain Bacteria; kingdom Pseudomonadati; phylum Pseudomonadota; class Betaproteobacteria; order Burkholderiales; family Oxalobacteraceae; genus Actimicrobium; species Actimicrobium sp. GrIS 1.19. The sequence goes on from NZ_JAXCHT010000003.1 coordinate 220,475, forward strand.
ATGTATGTGGGTAACGTCTCCGACACCGGATTCACCAACAACCCGCTGCTCGACCAGCTCAATGCCTATGCCAAGAAACAGAACGCTCCGGTGGTGGCCATTTGCGCCGCGATCGAATCCGAGATTTCGGATCTCGACGATGCCGACAAGGCCGAATTCCTGGCCGACATGGGCATGGCCGAGCCCGGCCTGGACCGGTTGATCCGTGCCGCGTATTCGCTGCTGGGCCTGCAGACGTACTTCACCGCCGGCGTCAAGGAAGTGCGCGCCTGGACCATTCATGTTGGCGACACGGCGCCGCAGGCTGCCGGTGTCATTCACACGGATTTCGAACGCGGCTTCATCCGCGCCCAGACCATCGCTTACGATGACTTCATTGGATTCAAGGGTGAAGCCGGCGCCAAGGATGCCGGCAAGATGCGCGCCGAGGGCAAGGAATACGTGGTCAAGGATGGCGACGTATTGAACTTCCTGTTCAACGTCTGACTTTTCGGTTCAACGCTGACATCCCGCCCGATCGGCGGGATTTTTTTCGCCCAAGCGCGTGGCCGGCGCAGCCGCCCGGCGGATCACTGGTCGACTACCGCTGGCACCGGGGTGCGCAGCATGTCGAGCGTCACCAGTGCCTGGCGCGACAAGCCTTTGGTGCCGCCGGGCGACAGGTGGCCGGCTTCCAGCAGCAACACCACCTTGCTCAGATAATCGCCACTCGACAGGACGCGACCCATCGGCGACATCCCGGCAAGGTTGTATTTGCTGCCCTGCTCTTCGATCGCCGCCACGATGGCGGCGGGAAACTGCCATTCGCGCGCCACGCTGCAGGACAGTGCCCGCGACTGCTCCAGCAGCAAATTGCAAAAGCTGGCCGAACCCAGCGTGGTGTCGCTGCCGGCGATTTGCTCCATCACGCGCAATGACACGATGAGCCCGACCTGCTGGATCAACCCGGCCAGAAACGCCTCAAAGGGATTGACCCGCTCGTCCGCTGCCAGCAGGCGGTTGGCCATTGCGCAGCGTTCCGACTGGAGCCATAACCTCGGCGCGATCAGACGCGTGAAATACCCGGTCTTCAGATCGATGATTGGCCTGAACGCAACGCTGCTGATCAACTGCCGCAGATTATCCTGCCCCAGCACCAGCACGGCATGTTCGACACTTGTAATCGATTGCCCCGGAATGCTCATGCCGCAATTGGCGAGGCGGACCACCTCGGCCACCAGCACAACGTCATTGGATAATTTGCGCGCCAGTTCGGCGCCGGAAAAGTTCTCGGAGCGCAGGCTTTGCAGCAGTTCAGGAATCACGCCCGGCATGCGCCGCACCAGGTTGGCGCCGGCCTTTGGCGCCTTGACGATTTTTTCAAGCGCTGCCAACACCTGCCGTTCCAGCGGTGTGACAAAAATATCGGCATCGTCGCGCGCATCGAACAGCCAATGGGTGAAATCCGCGCTGACGTCGTTGCGGGCAACCCAGAAAACCCCCAGCGCATCGGCCGCAGGAGCGTCGTCACGGGCAGCGACGCCCGCGTTTGGCGCAGCGGGTTGCAAGCGTCGCGCGGAAGAAGAAGAAAACAGACGGCGCAGCCAATCGACCATGAAGGGAACCTGTGTTTGAATTATTATGGACGCGATTTCCCTGCCAACGCCCGATCATACCTTTTCAACTTGCCGCAGCACATCGAATTCGCTGGTGAATCCATCCGCCAGGGCGCAGCTGGGTCCGAATGATAATTCCATTCTCAAAGGAATGTTGCCGCAGGGGATAGCACAAGGTAGACTTCTCGTCTATTGATCTTGCCTGAATGACCACGCGGCCGCGCGTTCGCAACCCCTTTTTGCTGCCTGAACGGAGTTTCCCCGGATGTCGAATAAGCTGGTCGCCGAAAATGTGCAGTTGCGTGACAGACTGGTTGGCTTGCTGGCAGAAGCGCAGCGCAACCAGCAGATCATGCGCCGACACCAGGCGTTCGACTTGAAATTCATTGGCGCAAGCGGTCTGCGCGATTTGATCGAGAGTATTTTCGACACCCTCTCCGAATCCTCCCAACTTGATGTTGTGACGCTATGCCTGATCGATGGCGAATACGATATCCGCCGCATCATGGCCGACCTTGCACTGGATCCGGCCGAGTTTCAGAATCTGCTGTTCATTGACCGCGAGGGCGAGCTGGGCGCGCTGTTGCCACGCCTGAAGAGTCCGGTGCTCGGACGTTTTAACGCCACCCTGCATGCGGCCATCTTTCCAGCGCAGGTTCTGACGCCATCCAGCGTCGCGGTGGTGCCGTTGATGCGCCATGGCGCGCTGATTGGCTGCCTCAGCCTCGGCAGCCTGCATGACAGCCGCTTCGCCGGCGGCATGGCGACCGACTTCATCGAACACCTCGGCTCGATCATTGCCATCTGCCTCGAAAATGTCATCAACAACGAGCGCCTCAAGCGCATCGGCCTGACCGATTCGCTGACCGGCGTGAATAACCGCCGCTATCTGGAACGCCGCCTGCTGGAAGAGATCGGCCGCACCCGTCGCCACGAATGTTCGTTGTCGTGCATGTATATCGATATCGATTATTTCAAGAAGATCAATGACAGCGTGGGCCATCAGGGTGGTGATGAGGTGCTGCAGGAAGTGGCGAAACGGATCAAGACGGAACTGCGCCTGAGCGATGCGCTGGGACGCTTTGGCGGCGAAGAATTTGTCGTCCTGCTCATCGATGCCCAGTTGCCGCATGCACTGGTGGTGGCAGAACGCATTCGCAACGGCATTGCGCAACTGCCGGTAGTGTTGACCTGCGCTGAACCGGTGACGGTCACGGTGTCGATCGGGGTGACCGAGCTCGGCCCGGGAGATCGCATGCAATCGATCGAGAAGATTGCCCAGCAGCTGATCGCCCGGGCGGATGCTGCACTGTATGAAGCCAAGGAAAACGGCCGGAACCAGGTGGTCGCGGCCCGGATTGCAAAAAACTAGGCGGTCGCCTTGACGCGCTGCAGGCGATCGAACTTCAGCAGTAGCTCGTCCTTGCTTTCGCGCCAGGCCGGATCAAACGGAATGCAGCTGACGGGGCAGACTTGCTGGCACTGCGGCTCGTTGTAATGCCCGACGCACTCGGTGCATTTGTTCGGATCGATCTGATAAATTTCCGGCCCCATCGAAATGGCGTCGTTCGGGCACTCGGGCTCGCACACGTCGCAATTGATGCAGTCGTCGGTAATCAGCAATGCCATGACAGATTCGCTTTATGTGTGCTTATTCAATGCCCGCGGCGATCTTTTCCTTCAGCCATTTTTCAACGGACGGGAAAACGAATTTGGACACATCACCGCCCAGAATCGCAATCTCGCGCACGATGGTGCCGGAGATGAACTGGTATTGATCGGAGGGGGTCAGAAACAGGGTTTCGACTTCCGGCAGCAGATACCGGTTCATGCCGGCCATCTGGAATTCGTACTCGAAATCCGATACGGCGCGCAAACCACGCACAATCACGCGGGCATCGTGGCGACGCACAAAATCCTTGAGCAGGCCGGAGAAACTCTCGACCACAACATTGGGGTAATGGCCCAACACTTCGTTGGCGATCGTGAGCCGTTCGTCGAGGCTGAAAAAAGGCCGTTTGTTCTTGCTGTCAGCCACGCCGACAATGAGCTTGCCGAACAAACCCGACGCGCGTCGCACCAGATCTTCATGGCCACGCGTGAGTGGATCGAAAGTACCTGGATATATCGCTGTGACCATCGTCGCTCCCTGGAGTGTCACTGAAGAATGCGCATTATGCCTGAATTTGTGCTGGCTTCTGGCGCTGCAGCAAATGGAAGAACACCATTCCGGCGTGGTCGGCCCGCACCACTTCCCAACCACTCAGCCATTCGGGAAGATTGGCGTTGTCGAATTCCTGTTCGGATTCAAGATACACAATCCCGCGCTCGGCCAGCAAGTCGGCGCACAAGGGCAGCATGGTGGGCAACAAATTGGCCTGGTACGGCGGGTCAAGAAAAATCAGCTGGAAGCGATCGGCCGGACCTGCCAGGCGGCGCTGCAAGCCCTGCGCCATGGTGCGCGCGTCGCCGCGCAAGATGCTGACGCCGTCGGCCTTGAGCTTGTCCTTGATCGCCGTCAATTGCGCCACGACACCCTGGTTTTCTTCGACCAGCACCACCCGCGCGGCGCCGCGACTGGCGGCCTCGAAGCCAAGTGCACCGGTCCCGGCAAACAGGTCGAGGCAGGCCACGCCAGCCCAGTGCCCGTCGATCAGATGCGTGAGCCAGTTAAACACCGTCTCGCGTACGCGGTCCGGGGTCGGCCGCAAACCGGTGACATCCAGCACCGGCAGCGGTGTGCGTTTCCAGTCGCCGCCGATGATGCGCACCTGATGCGTCAACGCCGGCCGGGGGCGCGGCTTTGGTGCGGGCTTGGAAGTCTGTTGTTTGGCCATTGAGGATTCCCGATTTTAATGAAGGCAAGGTAGCGCGCCAGCCGCGCTGGCTGCGGACCCGGAGTATAGCGAGTTTACTGCCGCGATCTTGTACCCGGCGTCGCTTTCCGGTTGGCGCGACCTGATAGAATGCAGTCTGATTTTCCCCTGCATTCGCAGCCTTCTCGAAGCGCCTTTTACCCCATTGCCGATGTTCAGCTTCTTCAAGAAAAAACTGCAACCCGATTCCGTTCCCGCGCCACAGCCGGTCGCAGAGGTCGCCATTGAGGCGGCGGCGACGGAAAAACGCTCCTGGATTACGCGCCTGAAGGTAGGTCTGTCAAAGACCTCCTCGAATCTGACGACCTTGTTCATCGGCGCGCGCATCGATGACAATCTGTACGAGGAACTCGAAGCCGCCCTGCTGATGTCCGATGCCGGTGTTGAAGCAACCCAGTTCCTGCTCGACGCACTCAAGCGCCGCGTCAAGGACCACAAGCTCACCGAGGCCGCGCAGGTCAAGTCGGCGTTGCGCACCCTGCTGATCGATCTGCTCAAGCCCTTGCAAAAGCCGCTCGAACTGGGTCGACATCAGCCGCTGGTGATGATGATTACCGGCGTCAACGGCGCCGGCAAGACCACCACCATCGGCAAGCTTGCCAAGCACCTGCAATCGCACCACCAATCGGTATTGCTGGCGGCCGGCGACACGTTCCGCGCTGCAGCGCGCGAGCAACTGACCATCTGGGGCGAGCGCAACAACGTGTCGGTCATCGCGCAGGAATCCGGCGACCCGGCAGCGGTGGCCTTCGACGCGGTCCATTCCGCCACCGCCAGGCAGATCAATGTCGTGATGGTCGATACGGCCGGCCGCTTGCCCACCCAATTGCATCTGATGGAAGAGCTCAAGAAGATCAAGCGCGTGGTGGCCAAGGCGATGGACAGCGCGCCGCATGAAATCCTGCTGGTTATTGATGGCAACACCGGGCAAAACGCATTGACCCAGGTGAAGGCCTTTGACGATGCGCTCGGCTTGACCGGGCTGGTGGTGACAAAGCTGGACGGCACCGCCAAGGGTGGCGTGCTGGCGGCGATTGCACGCAACCGGCCGATTCCGGTGTATTTCATTGGTGTGGGCGAGCAGATCGAAGATTTGCAGCCGTTCGATGCCGACGAATTCGTCACTGCCCTGCTGGGCGAGGCCACCGAATGAGCACCTGCGGATGATCGAATTTGCACAGGTCTCGAAACGCTATTCGCGCGAGGCGCTGGCGTTGTCAGGCGTTTCGCTGGACATTGCGCGCGGCGAAATGGTCTTCTTGGCCGGCCCCTCGGGTGCCGGCAAATCAACGTTGCTGAAACTGATTGCCGCCATCGAGCGCCCGACCCGCGGCACCGTGCGCGTCAACGGCCAGGATGTCGGCAGCCTGAACCGCAGCGGCTTGCCCTACCTGCGGCGCAATCTCGGCCTGATCCTGCAGCAACAGCGTTTGCTGGCCGACCGGCCGGTGCTGGCCAACGTCATGTTGCCAATGTTGGTCTGCGGCGAATCGAAAGCGGATGCCGAACGGCGCGCGCGCGCCGCCCTTGATCGGGTGGGACTGCTCGACAAGGCCGGCCATGCGCCGCTGTCGCTGTCAGGCGGTGAGCAACAGCGCGTTGCGATTGCCCGTGCGATCGTCAATCGGCCGCAAATCATCCTTGCCGACGAGCCCAGCGCCAACCTGGATCGCGACAGTGCCCTGCTGGTGCTGGAAGCCTTGCAATCATTCCACGCATCCGGCGTGACCTGCGTCATCTCGACGCATGACGAAAACCTGCTGGGCGGCGCCGGACGCGTCATTTATCTGGAGCATGGACAAGTGGTCGACCATTGGCCGGCACGGAGCGTCGCATGAAGGTCTGGCTGCGGCATCACCGCTTCGCCCTGCGCCAGGCACTGCGCAACGTTGCCAATGCGCGCGGCAGCTTCCTGCTCAACGCGGTCGTCATCGCGATCGCGTTCGCACTGCCCCTGACCGGGCTGACGATTCTCGAAAACCTGCGACCGCTGTCCGGACAGCTCGACGTCGAACCGGAGATCAGTCTCTTTCTGGAAATGGGGACGCCGCGCGAACAGGCGCTGGCACTCAGGTCGGAGATCAAGGGAGTTTTGCAGGACGGCAAGCGGCCTGCAAAAATCGAATTCCTGCCGCGTGAAAAAGCGCTGGAGCTGCTCAAGCAGAAGTCCGGGCTGTCGGAAGCGCTGGCGATCCTGGAGACCAACCCGTTGCCGGATGGTTATCTGATCAAGTTGCCGCCGTTTGAAGATGCCGCGTCGGCAGCCGGCGTTGACGCGCTTGCGCTGCGCTTGCGTGATCTTGGCGGCGTCGATCACGTCGAAATCGACTCGATCTGGATCAAGCGCCTGGCAGCGCTGGTGCATTTGCTGGATGTGGCATTGCTGATCCTGGCGGTCACGCTGGGAGTCGTGGTGGTAACCGTCGTGTTCAACACCGTCCGATTGCAAGTGCTCACGCAACGCGAAGAAATCGCCGTGTCGCGCCTGGTAGGTGCGACCGATCTGTTCATTTATCGTCCGTTTTATTATTCGGGCGCGTTGCTCGGGCTGTGTGCGGCTGCGCTGGCCGCAGGCATGGTGGCATTGATGCTGCATCCGCTCAATACGGCACTGGCCGCCTTCGCGCATTTGTATGCGTCCGAATTCGCGCTAAGGCCACTCGGACTGGTCGACACAGGTCTGCTGCTTGGCCTGGGCGCAATCCTCGGCTTTAGCGGCGCGGTGCTGTCGGTAACGCGACAATTATTCTCTCCAGAGCTGTGAAATCGGCCTTTTGGGTGTGCTCACGTACATAGCCAAGCGCTATACGGAACTACAATAAAGGCGATTAGCACTCAATTAGCGAGAGTGCTAATATGTGCCCCAACGACTGGTTCGTCGCATCCATTTTCCGACCGGTCCCCCTGATGAGACATCAAGGAGAAAGAATGAAAGCACCTGCTACAGGAGCCGCCCTGGTCGCACCGGGCAATGCAATGGTTCTTGGATTTACCGGCACCCTTGGCAACATCGATTCCTATATTTCGGCGGTCAATCGCCTGCCCATGCTCACGCATGAGGAAGAAATCTCCCTGGCCCGCCGACTGCAGGAACATAACGACCTCAGCGCCGCACAGGGACTGGTGTTGTCGCATCTGCGCCTGGTCGTGTCGATTGCACGCGGCTACCTCGGCTATGGCTTGCCGCATGCGGATCTGATCCAGGAAGGCAATATTGGCCTGATGAAGGCCGTCAAGCGCTTTGATCCGGATCAGGGCGTGCGTCTGGTTTCGTATGCGATGCACTGGATCAAGGCCGAGATGCATGAGTACATCCTGAAAAACTGGCGCCTGGTGAAGGTTGCAACGACCAAGTCGCAGCGCAAATTGTTCTTTAATTTGCGCAGTCACAAGGTTGGGCTGGATTCGATGACGCCGGCGCAGGTCGACGCGCTCGCCGAGACCCTGAAAGTCAAGCGCGAAGAAGTCATCGAGATGGAAACCCGCTTGTCTGGTCGTGATATTGCCCTTGAGGCACGGACCGATGACGAGGATGACAAGTTTGCACCTATTGCGTATCTGTCTTCGGACCGCAACGAGCCGACCAACGTCCTCGAAGCGCAGCAATATGATCGCTTGCAGAGCGAAGGGCTGGAAATGGCCTTGAGCAAACTGGATGCACGTTCACGCCATATCGTGGAGTCGCGCTGGCTGGCCAATGATGATGGCTCTGGTGCGACCCTGCATGAACTGGCCAAGGAGTACGGCGTGTCGGCCGAGCGCATCCGCCAGATCGAGGCGGTGGCGTTGAAGAAGATGAAAGGTGCACTGGTGTCGTTCGCGTAACGACCCCGGTTGCAAAAAAGGGCGCTCCGTTTATCGAGCGCCCTTTTTTTATCCCTTGTCGAGTAACAGCTTCAAGTCATGCGCGATGGGCCCCGGCCCCTGCCCATGCCGCACAAACAGGCGTACCTTGCCTTTGGCGTCGAACACATAGCTGCCCGCGGTGTGATCCATGCTGTAGGTCTGCGGGGTCTTTCCCGGCACCTTCTGGAAGAACACTTTGAATTCCTTCGCCACTTTTTCGGTGGCTGCGGCATCCCCGACCAAGCCGAGAAAACGCGGATCGAACGACGGCACGTACTGTTTGAGCAACGCCGGCGTATCGCGCTCAGGATCGATGGCGACGAACAATACCTGCACCTGATCGGCCTGCGGCCCGAGTTCCTTCATCACGGCAGCCAGCTCGCTCAATGTCGTCGGACACACGTCCGGGCACTGCGTGTAGCCGAAAAATACCAGCACAGCCTTGCCCTTGAAATCCGCCAGCGTACGCGCCTGGCCGTTGTGGTCGGTCAACGCGAAATCGCGCGCGTAATCGAGGCCGGTAATATCGGTATTCTTGAACATGCTGGCGGTCGGCGAAAACTTCATGTCACCTGACTGCTGCTGGTCACAGCCCGACAGGATCGTCAGGGCGAGCAGCAACACAGCCAGTACCCGCGGAAATGTCATGATCATATTTTGATGTAGTGGTCGACCAGCAGCGCGGCGAACAGCAGAGACAGATAAATGATGGAGTAAGTAAACATCTTGCGTGATATCCGATCCGTGTAATGCCGATATACCTGCCACGCGTACCAGACAAAAATCAGATTGAGCACCGACACACTGACCAGATAAATCAGGCCACTCATTCGGGTTGCATACGGCAAGACCGTAGTTGCAACCAGCGCGATCGTGTACAGCCAGATATGAAATTGGGTAAACGTCATGCCGTGCGTGATGGGCAGCATGGGCAGCCCCGACTTGGCATAGTCATCGCGTCGATATAACGCCAGCGACCAGAAATGCGGCGGCGTCCAGATGAAGATGATGAGCACCAGGATCCAGGCCTGCATCGGCACGTCATTCGCAATGGCGGCCCAGCCGAGCGCGGGTGGCATTGCTCCCGCCAGTCCGCCAATGACGATGTTCTGCGGCGTGGCCGGTTTCAGGATCATGGTGTAAATGACGGCGTACCCCACAAAAGTGGCGAAGGTCAGCCACATCGTTAGCGGATTGACGAAGTGGTACAGAATCCATATCCCGATCCCGCCAATCACGCCGGAGAACACCAGCGTCTGCGGCACCGTGATATCGCCGCGCGCCATGGGTCGACGCGCGGTACGCGCCATGCGCGAATCGATCTCGCGTTCAACCAGGCAGTTGACTGCAAACGCAGCGCCAGCCAACAGCCAGATGCCGATTGTGGCCGCCAACGCAACGCGCCAGTCTGGTAACTCTGGAGTCGCCAGGAACATGCCGATGACAGCGCAAAATACGGCCAGCTGCGTCACCCGGGGTTTGGTCAGGGCCCAATATTGCGCGAAGCGATTCGGCGAGGAGGAAGTCAGCGTGGTCATTCGATTGGGTTGGAAGCGCCATGGAACGGCTTGGCATTGGATGGCATTGGCGCCAGTCTGGCCTTGTAGTTTAGCATGGTGAGCAACAGCACCAACACTGCCGCGCCCGCATTATGCATCACCGCAAGGGCCAGTGGCCATTGAAAATAGACGGTGGCGATGCCGCTGCAAAGCTGCACGCCAATCGCTGCGAGCAATGCGCGTCCGATCGTATTCACCTCGGCAATTCTGGTCGCCCGAAGCGCAAGCGATCCAACCACGATGGCCACCACGAAGGCAAAACCGCGGTGCACGACATGAATCGCAGTCAGTGCGTCGAACGGCAGATAGGCGCCAGCGGCGGTCATCCCCAGCTTGCGCCAGAGCGTAAAGCCATTGGCGAAGTCCATCATCGGCATCCACACACCGTGACACAGCGGAAAATCGGTGCACGCCAATGCCGCGTAGTTAGTGCTCACCCAGCCGCCAAGTGCCAACTGGATTGCCAGCAAGACCGCGGCGATGCGTGCATGCGCGCGCAATTGTCCGGCCGGGGCGATCTGCGGCCGCAGGTCGCGTTGTTGCGCATTGAACCAGGTCAGCATCGACAGCAGGCCAAGGCCCAACAGCAGATGCCCGGTGACGATCAGTGGTTGCAGCTTCAGCGTCACGGTGAACTTACCGAAGGCGCCCTGCAGGCAGACAAACAGGAACAGTATCGTTGGCATCGTCGGCAGGTAGCGCCGATCGCTGCGCGCCGACTTCAGCCAACGCCACCACGCAATCACCATCAGCGCGACAAGCAGGACGCCGACACTCATCGCCAGGTAACGGTGCGCCATCTCGATCCAGGCCTTGAAATGGGTGACGGGGCCAGTGGGCATGGCCGATTGGGCAGCGCTGATATCTGCATGGGCCTGGAACGGATTGGCCTGGCCGTAACAACCTGGCCAATCCGGGCAACCCAGTCCCGAGTCCGTCAGGCGGGTAAACGCGCCGAACACGATCAGATCAAAGGTCAGAAACAAGGCGACCCACGACAGCTTGCGGTACTTGTCGGCGTCGCCGGAGACCCATACGACCGACAGCGGCAACAGCGCCACCATCAGGCCAGTGAGTGCAAGCTGGATTAGCATCGCTGCGCCTAGCCGATGCTCGATGCGCGCAACAACTTGCTCAAGTCCTTCTTGATCAGGTTCGGATCGCGATTTTTCGGGAACCGCATCATCAGCCGGCCCAGCGGGTCAATCAGATAGATGTGATCGGCAATCGTCGCACCGGGCTCGACCGGCAACCATTTTGCCAGCGCCACGGCATTGGCACGCAGCATCCGTGTGCCGTCGAATTCGCGCATCAGAACGGTATCGAGCGGGGCGGCGTCGGTGATCAGCCAGAGCCGTTCGATGCGGTCGCGCTCACGACCTTGCGCCAACCGCAGTTGCCGCATGTCGGTCAGCTTTTTGCGACACGGCTCGGCGCAGGCGCCGTCATCGATCTGCAGCATGATCCATTTGCCCTCGAAGTCCTTGAGCGCGACCGGCTTGCCGTCGAGTGATGTCGATCCCAGATCGGCGGGTATCGGGTGCGTTTCCGACTGGATGAAATCACCGTAGTTGGTCCGGGCTTGCGGCTTGAGCACGTAATAGGTGAAATAGGACGCAATCATCGGTGCGGCGCAAATCGCCAGGATGGCAAACAGCTTCCAGCGGCCGGCGTGCTGGCGCTTGTCGGCGGTGATGGCGGTACTACTCGGGTCAGCTTGGTTCACGTCGAAATCCTGTCACTACAAAAAATAGAAATGCCATCAGCGCCAGTGCATACCACTGGAACGCATAGCCCTGGTGTCGCTCGATTCCACTCGACGCCACCGGCCAGTTGCGCACCAGTCCATCCTGCGCATTTTGCGGCGTATTGGCCTGCTCGATGACGAACGGTTGGATCGGCAGGCCCGACACGTTGCGCAACTCAGCGTTATTGAGGTTCTGCAGAATCGCCCCCGGCGCCAGTTTGGCCGCGCTGCCCAATTGCATGACGTGGCCGGTCTGGCGCCGCACAATGCCTGTGATGACGATCTCTTCCGCCGGTGTCCGGTACGGCAAAATTTGGGTGCGGTTGGCGAGATTCAATCCGATCCAGCCTCGCTCGACCAGCACATGGGCGTCGGAGCCTGACAACTTGAATGGCATCAGGACATAAAACCCCGGACGCCCATCCTGCGGCCGATTGTCCAGATACAGCGGCCATGCAGCAACGAAATGACCTCGCACCGTCACGCGCCGAAACTCCAGTGCATCGACATCCTGCACAGGGCCCGTCAATTCAATCGCAGGGGCCGCGGAACGAACCATTGATTGCGCTTCGATCTGCTGCTTTTCGTGTGCACGCCGGATTTGCCATTGCGCCAAAACGATGCCCAGCGCAACCAGCAGGACAGCGGCGACAAAGGGGATCAAACGGAAGTGGAATCGAATTCGCATTACAATCAGTTTTTATCACAAGCCTTGGTTTGGTGCTGGCTCCCGCGTGTGTCGCCACTGCAGAACCAGCCACTCCGCACCATGAAAATCTTCGTCGCCATCGGCTTCATCCTCATCATCGCCAGCCTCGCCTCGGCATTCTTCTTTCTGATGAAGGACAAGGGGAAAACCAACCGCACGGTGCATGCGCTGGCGTTACGGGTCGGACTGTCGATCACCCTGTTCATCCTGCTGCTGGCGTCGTACCGCATGGGCTGGATCCAGCCAACCGGTTTGCACTGAAAGCCGGCCGATCATGAAAAAACCGCACCGAAGTGCGGCTTTTTTTTGCAGGTCCGGCGTTACAGCCAGTAGACCACCACGTACAAGCCGAGCCAGACCACGTCGACAAAGTGCCAATACCAGGCCGCACCCTCAAAGCCGAAATGCTGCTCCGGCGTGAAGTGCCCCTTCAGGACACGGTACAACATCACCGACAGCATGATCGCGCCGAGCGTGACGTGGAAACCATGAAAGCCGGTCAGCATGAAGAAGGTCGAACCGTAAATGCCGGAGGTCAGCTTCAGGTTCAGTTCCGAATAGGCATGCGAATATTCGTACGCCTGGAAGCCCATGAAGACGGCGCCAAGCATGATGGTGGCAAACAGCCAGAATGCAGTTTGCATGCGGTGACCGGCGCGCAACGCGTGGTGGGAAATGGTCAGCGTCACGCCTGATGTCAGCAGCAGTGCCGTATTGATGGTCGGGATCGGGAACGGGCCCATCGTCGCGAACGATTCGACCGTGCCGGCCGGGCCGACGCTGCCCCATTGGCCAGCGAAATCCGGCCACAGCAATTTGTGATCGAGGTCAGCCAGCCACGGCATCGTGATGCTGCGTGCATAAAACAGTGCACCGAAGAATCCAGCGAAGAACATGACTTCGGAAAAAATGAACCAGGCCATGCTCCAGCGATAGGAGATGTCGATGCGCGCGCTGTATTTGCCGCCTTCGGATTCGGCAATGGCATCACCAAACCAGCGATACAGCACCAGCAGCACTGCCAGCAATCCGGCCGCATTTACGTACGGACCCCACGATTGGCCATTGACCCAGCCGGACGCGCCAAGCATGGTCACCAGCAATGCCACACCAGCCAGCACCGGCCACTGCGAAGGACCCGGGACGAAATAACTGGATGGTCCAGCTTGTTGAGCACTCATCGACTTCTCCTGAAACAAATTTAAATAATGACTTTTGCCAACACCAGCTTCACGATGATGATCAACACCACGATCAAAATCGCCGCCCCGAGCACACCGGCGAGGACCACATGCACCGGATTCAGGTTGGCGACATCGTGGGCCGAATCCTTGCCTTTGCGCACACCAAAGAAGGACCAGAACACTGCCCTCATCGTGGCCGGAAACGACGCCTTGCGCTGACCCGGCTTGTTCGACTCCTGCATTGCATTCCCGCCTTCCTATTGACTCGCTGTCTTGCCCGGCAAACCGACTTCAAAGAACGTGTACGACAGGGTAATCGTCGTCACATTCTTCGGTAAATTGGCATCGACGTAAAACGCCACAGGCATCTGCCGCGCCTCGTTCGGGCCGAGGGTCTGCTGCTTGAAACAAAAACACTCGAGCTTCTTGAAATATCCCGCCGCTTCCTGCGGCGCATAACTTGGTATCGCTTGCGCGTTGATCACGCGCGACTGCTTGTTGACCACTTCGTACACAATATGCGTCAACTCGCCCGGATGCACCCGCACGCTGCTGACCGTCGGCCGGAACCGCCACGGCCCCTGGGCGTTGCCGTCAAACTCGACGGTGACATAGCGCGACGTGTCAATCTGCGTATTGCTTGCTGCCGGCGCCGCAGTCGACTCCTGCGTACTCAAAACATTCGAACCGGTCAGCTCACAGATCTTGCGGTACATCGGCACCAGCGCGTAACCAAAACCGAACATCAACACTGCAATCAGGATCAACTTGCCGAACATCTGCGCGTTGAGCCTGTTTGCAATTTTCCTTGCCGTTTCAGGTGACTCGCCAGTACTCACATCAACCAAACCAGACGTGCTTGACGACGACCCCGATGAAAAACATCACCGCAATCGATGCCAGCACCAGTGCCGTGCGCAAGTTGCTTTTTTTTGTATCTGCCATGAATGCAATCAGAGGCGGGATTGACCCGCCCTGTCTTTATTTTATTTAACGATCGGTGCAACTTCAAACGTATGGAATGGCGCAGGACTTGGCACCGTCCACTCCAGGCCTTCGGCGCCTTCCCACGGTTTCGCCAGCGCTTTTTCACCGCCACGAATCGATGGCAGCACGACCGCGAACAGGAAATACAACTGCGAGGCGGCGAAACCAGCGGCGCCGATCGAAGCCAGCATGTTGAAGTCGGTGAATTGCGCCGGGTAATCTGCAACACGGCGCGGCATACCAGCCAGGCCCAGGAAGTGCATCGGGAAGAAGGTCACGTTGAAGGTGATCAGTGATGCCCAGAAATGGAATTTGCCGCGTGACTCGTTGTACATGTACCCGGTCCACTTTGGACCCCAGTAGTAGAAGCCGGCAAACAGCGCGAACAGGGAACCGGCCACCAGCACATAGTGGAAGTGGGCAACGACGTAATAGGTGTCGTGCACGGCGATGTCGATCGGCGTCACGGCCAGGATCAGGCCGGTGAAGCCACCCAGCGTGAACACGAAGATGAAACCGATCGCAAACAGCATCGGTGTTTCGAACGTCATCGAACCGCGCCACATGGTGGCAATCCAGTTGAAAATCTTCACGCCGGTCGGCACCGCAATCAGCATCGTGGCGTACATGAAGAACAACTGGCCCGTGACCGGCATGCCCGAGGTGAACATGTGGTGCGCCCACACCATGAACGACAGAATCGCGATGGATGCGGTTGCATAGACCATCGATGCGTAGCCGAACAACTGCTTGCGGGCGAAGGTCGGGATGATCTGCGAGATGATGCCGAAAGCCGGCAAGATCATGATGTACACCTCGGGGTGACCGAAGAACCAGAAAATGTGCTGGTACATGACCGGGTCACCGCCACCGGCGGCATTGAAGAACGAAGTGCCGAAATGGCGATCGGTCAGCGTCATCGTGATCGCGCCAGCCAGGACCGGCATCACGGCAATCAGCAGATAGGCGGTAATCAGCCAGGTCCAGCAGAACATCGGCAGTTTCATCAACGTCATGCCGGGAGCGCGCATGTTCAGGATCGTCGTGATGATATTGATCGAACCCATGATCGATGACGCACCCATGATGTGGATGGCGAAAATCGCCATGTCCATGCCAGGGCCCATCTGGGTCGACAGCGGTGCATACAGGGTCCAGCCAGCAGAGACGGCACCGCCCGGCACCAGGAACGAGCCCATCAACAACAGTGCGGCAACCGGCAACAACCAGAAGCTGAAGTTGTTCATGCGCGCAAACGCCATGTCAGGCGCGCCAATTTGCAGCGGGATCATCCAGTTGGCGAAGCCGACGAAGGCCGGCATGATCGCGCCGAACACCATCACCAGGCCGTGCATGGTGGTCATCTGGTTGAAGAACTCCGGCTGCACCAGTTGCAGGCCGGGCTGGAACAATTCGGCACGGATGACCAGCGCCATGACGCCGCCGGACAGGAACATGATGAACGAGAACCACAGGTAGAGGCTACCGATGTCCTTGTGATTGGTGGCATACAGCCAGCGCCGCCATCCGGTCGGGTGATCGTCGTGGCCGTGCGCGTGATCGCCAGCGTGGGCGTGATCGATTGTGGTAGTGCTCATCTCAATCTCCTGAAGTCAATTACTTGCGCGCAGCCAGAACTTCGGCCGGTTGAACGATATTTTCGGCGGCCTTGTTGGACCAGTTATTTCGAGTGTAGGTGATGACTGCGGCGATCTCGGTATCGGACAAAACGGCTTTCCACGATGGCATTGCGTTCTTGCCATTGAGCAGAAGATGAATCTGGGCGTCGCGCGGACCATTGACCACGGCCGAACCGTCGAGTGCCGGGAAGGCGCCAGGGACGCCCTTGCCGGTTGCCTGATGGCAGGCTACGCAATTGGCCTTGTAGACCGATTCGCCGCGCTGTTTCAGCTCATCAATGGTCGATACCTTGGTCGGATCGTCAGATTTGGCAGCCATGTCCTTTTTCTTGCCATCGACCCAGGTCTTGTAGTCGGCATCCGATACCACTTTCACGACGATCGGCATGAAGGCGTGCTCCTTGCCGCACAACTTGTCGCACTGGCCGCGATAGGTGCCGATTTTTTCAGGCTTGAACCAGGCGTCCCGCACGAAACCCGGGATGGCGTCCTGCTGCACGCCGAAGATCGGCATGCCCCAGGCGTGAATGACATCGTTTGCGGTGGTGATGATGCGAATCTTGCGGCCGACCGGCACCACCATTTCATTATCGACTTCCAGCAGGTAGTTCTGGCCGCGCTCTTCGCTCGCCTTTTCGCCTGGCGCACCGATCTGGCTGCGCGGCGTGGTGGACGTCGACAGGAAACCAATGCCTTCGCCTTCGCCCTTGATGTAGTCATAGCCCCACTTCCACTGCATGCCGGTGGCCTTGATGGTGATGTCGGCGTTGGAGGTGTCTTTCATGGCAACCACGGTGCGGGTGGCAGGCAATGCCATCGCAATCACGATCAGGAACGGCACGATGGTCCATGCGATCTCGACGGCGGTGCTTTCGTGGAAAGTAGCGGACTTGTGACCGAGTGACTTGCGATGCTTGAGGATCGAATAGAACATCACACCGAAGACGGCCACGAAGATCACCATGCAGATGATCAGCATGAAGGTGTGCAGCGAGTAAATTTGCTCAGCGATCTTGGTCACGCCCGGATGGAGATTGAGCTGGCGGATCGCAGGGCCGCCAGGAATTCCCTGAACCTCCGCTGCCGAGGCCAGGCCGCAAAGCGCCAGGGAGGTTGCAAACATCATCGATTGAAGGCGCTTCACTTGTTTCATGTTTTCCTCAACAACCCAATTTAAGATTCTGTAGTGCGCGGGCGTTCGCTGCGGCGAACGACATGTTGGCATCACCTGCAACCGCCGGATATTGTCGCGGATCGGACTGCGGGCGCAGCGGTTACTTTAATTAAAAAGCCAGTGCGTAAAACCGACGGAGTATATGTCGGAATTCGCCCCCTTAACAAGCGGAATCCGCGTGGGGACGCCGCACACGGCGATCTACTTTTGGTAGGCTCATGGTTGCTTCTTTGGCAAATCAAAGCGCACGATCGACTCGCCGCGCGCTGTGGTTTTCGGCGCCGGACGAAATGCATGGCCGTAAATCAGCTCAAACGTCAGCGAAATGGTTCCGTCTGCACTGCGCAATTGCTCCAACTGGGCGAGCAGGCGGCGCCAGCCCTGCGCTCCGGTCAACCCGCGAGGTCGCGTCTGCAGCGGGTTGCCACCCAGTGCACGCACATCGGCAAACAACCGCTCCGTGCTCCTGTAGGTAACCGTGATGGTTTCCATGTCCATCACCGGGGTCGAAAATCCCGCCTCGATCAACATGTCACCGAAATCATGCATGTCAACGAACGGCAACACGGGCGGCGGCATGCCGGCAACGTTGAAGGCGGCCCGCAACTCCTTGAAAGTGTCCGGCCCGAAACACGAGAACATCAACAGACCATCGGTGCGCAGCACGCGTCGCCATTCGGCAAACACGCGGTCGGGCGACGGGTGCCAATGCAATGCCAGGTTCGACCAGATCAGGTCCACTGCCTGCGCCGGCAGGGCCAGCTGGGCAAAGTCGCCGCACCATGCGGCCGCACCGAAGGTCGATTGCAGACTGTTCGGCACCCATTGCCTGATCATCCGGTTGAGCGACGATGTGGCGGCGCGCTGGCTGGCGCGGGCACTCGTGACCATCTCCGGTGCGGCATCGATGCCAAACACCTGCGCGTCTGGATACCGCTTCTGCAGCGACAGCAGGTCGGCGCCTTCGCCGCACCCCGCATCCAGCACGCGCTGCGGGTCGATCCTGACCAGTGCCAGCCGCTCGTGCATGCGGGTCGCGACTTCGCGGCGCAGGAACTCGGCGTCACCGAGGCGCTTGGGCCGGGCGAACAGCGTGCGCACCCGCAGCAGGTCAATGGGTGCGCTCAGGCTGGCATCAGGAAGGGGTACGGGTGAGGACACGGCGATCAGCTTTGGCAAATGCGATAATGCTGCGTAGTTTATACGCTCGAAAGAATCTGCGCTTCCGTGAAAACCCATTTGCATCAGTGTCTCGACCTCGCCCGCGCCTGTCTGCAGGGGCTGCTACCGGGCTCCTGCGCTCTGTGCGGCGGGCGGGCGCCGCAGACCCTGTGCGCGCCGTGCCGACTGCAGTATTTCCAACACCGCCCACAGCGTTGCGTGCGTTGTGCCTTGCCGGTCACCGGCGCCACGGTGTGCGGCGCGTGCTTGCGCGACCCACCGGCCTTTGACGCAACCGTCGTTGCGACCGACTACCTTGCACCGGTCGACCAGCTGGTACTGCGCCTGAAGTTTGGCGGCGCGCTGGCACTGGCACCGCTGTTTGGCAACCTGCTGCGCGATGCGCTGATCGACAGCACCGTCGCGACGCTGCCGACCCGGCTGGCGCCGGTACCGCTGGGCAGCGCACGACTGGTCGAGCGCGGCTTCAATCAGGCACTGGAAATCGCACGTCCGCTGGCGCGGTCCACGGCGATCGGGCTGACTGCCCAACTGGCAGTGCGCCAGCGCGACACCAGCGCCCAGGCCGGCCTGACTGCGGCGGCGCGACGCCGTAACCTGCGGGGCGCATTCATCGTGCCGCACCGCGCAGCAATGCTGGTGGCCGGACAACACATCGGCATTGTCGACGACGTCATGACCACCGGCGCGACGCTGCACGAACTCGCGGCAACGCTCAAACGCTTCGGCGCCACCAGGGTGACCAATCTGGTCTTCGCCCGCACACTGCCGAGATAAAAGGACAGCATGTTCCACGTTGTACTGGTCGAACCCGAAATCCCGCCGAACACCGGCAACATCATCCGGCTGTGCGCCAACACCGGCGCGCAGCTGCATCTGATCGAGCCGCTCGGGTTCCCGCTCGACGACGCCAAGATGCGTCGCGCTGGACTAGACTACCACGACTACGCAACGATGCAGGTGCACCCGAACTGGGCGCAGTTCATGGCCTCGCTGCAGCCGGATCCGGCGCGCATGTTTGCGCTGACCACGCATGGCTCGTCGACCTTTTCGCAATGTCTGTTCCAGCCCGGCGATGTGTTCGTGTTTGGCGCCGAAACCAGGGGTCTCGACCCGGCGTTGCGCGAATCGTTTCCGGCATCGCAACGGATACGTCTGCCAATGCGACCGGACAACCGCAGCCTGAATCTGTCGAATACGGTGGCGGTGGTGGTTTATGAGGCGTGGCGCCAGAATGGCTTCGTTGGTGGCGCCTGAACAGGCCATTGCGGCCTTCGAAATATAATCAGGATTTTAGCGAGAACCAATTCCCATGCGTTTGATTTCAATGCTGCTCTTCTCGACCACGCTGCTCTGCAGCGCCACGTTTGCCCAGGAATTTGCGCTTGGCGATCTGCGCATCTCGCACCCGTATGCGCGCGCTACCGCACCGGGGCAACCGGCGGCCGCGGTGTATCTGACCATCGACAACAGAGGCAAGCTGGGCGACCGGCTCAAGTCGGTCGAAGCCAATGTGGCAACCTCGAGCGAAATTCACACGATGTCGATGGCGGGCAACGTGATGAAAATGCGTGAAGTCGGCAGCATTGCGCTGGCGCCCATGAGCAGCGTGAAAATGGCGCCCGGCGGCGGTTATCACATCATGTTGGTCGGATTGCAAAAACCGCTGGTCGCCGGCGAAAAATTTCCGCTCAAGCTGGTGTTTGAAAAAGCCGGCGCGATCGCAACGAGCGTCAGCATCGAAGCCATCGACGCCCGGCACTAGCCGTCTCAGGGCGACTGGCGCGCCCGGCTGAGCAGCTGGGTGGTGGAATGGTCGTGTTTGAAATCAATCGCCACGGCACGCCCGCCATAGGCCATCACGGCCTGGCCTTCGGGTATCTCGCTCATGTCGTAATCGCCACCCTTGGTATAAATTTTCGGATGGGCTTCGAGCACGACCTCCAGCGCGGTGTCCTCGTCAAACGCCACCACCAGGCTGACGGACTCCAGCGCCGCAATGACTGCCATGCGGTCGTTGCAGTGATTGAGCGGCCGGTCGTCGCCCTTGCCCAGCCGCTTGACCGAGGCATCGGTGTTGACCGCCACCACCAGCGACGCACCCAGCGCCCTGGCCTGGGCCAGATAGGTCACATGACCGCGGTGCAGGATGTCAAAAACGCCGTTGGTCATGACGACTGGCTGCGGCAGATGGGCGATCCGGACCGCCAGTTCGGCGCGTCGGCAAATCTTGTGTTCGAAGTCAGACATGGGATGGGCCCGCCCAAAAAAAAGCCGCAAGAAAGTACTTGCGGCTTCAGTTTATACGGCAAAGGTCATCAGACGGCAACCGGCGGCGCCATTCGGTTGACGATTTCCTTGCGGTAGCGATTGAGCTCCTGCACCGTGCCGAAGGTCCGCTCAAACAGCAACGACATATTGTGCAGGATCCGGTCGACCACCTTGCGTTCCCATTCGCCGTCGAACTTGATCTGGCCGTCGAGCCAGTGTTCCAGCCACTCCGGGTCCGGCAGGCGCGACTGCACCGTATCGTTCGGGAACAGCGACTGGTTGACATGCAGGTTGGTCGGATGCAGCGGTTTTTCGGTGCGGCGCGCGGACGCCATCAGGACGCCAATCTTGGCAAATGCCGAACGTGCCGTATCGCCAACTTCGTTCAAGGCTTTTTTCATGTAGCGCAGATAGGCGCCGCCATGGCGGGCCTCATCCTGGCTGATGATCTTGTAAATCTGCTTGATGACCGGCTCGGTATGCCATTCGGACGCACAGCGATACCAGTGATTGAGCCGAATCTCGCCGCAGAAGTGCATCATCAGGGTTTCGAGCGGCGGCGCCGGGTCGAATTCGAAGCGGACATTGTCGAGCTCTTCCTCGGTCGGCACGAACTCGGGACGGAAGCGGCGCAGGTATTCCATGAGTACCAGTGAATGTTTTTGCTCTTCAAAGAACCAGACTGACATGAAGGCAGAAAAATCACTGTCGCCGCGATTATCGCGCAAGAACATCTCGGTAGCCGGCAGGGCCGACCACTCTGTAATCGCGTTCATGCGGATCGTCTGGGCCTGCTCATCGGTCAGCTTGGTGCCATCAAATTTATCCCAATCGATGTCGGTTTCCATGTTCCAGCGGACTTGTTCCAACGATTTAAACAATTCTGGGTACAGCATAGGCGCCTTGAAATAATGAAGTAACTGCTTGATTTTACCAACAAACGCACACGACAACAGTGTGCGGCTTCAGCCCGGGCCGTGCAGTTGGGCGTTGGTGCACTTAAATGTTGAAGGCGAAAGTACCCCCGCCCCGGATTTTTTATGCGGGTACTTTCTGATTACGAACGGAGTTAGGGCGTCCAGCAGCGAGCATGCGATTTAACACAGCGACGCCGATGGTGGCCTCCGTTTGTTGCGTCTCAAATCCCCGCGATTTCAAGCGAGGACCGATGATCAATTTGTAGCGACCCATGGTCGTCTCGACGCGTGCGCGCTGCCCGTAATCAGTCGCTTCCTGCCAGGCCAGTCGGCCCTTTGTATTAATCATGTCAAGATGGCGATCGCGCTGATTGGGCGAACTCGGTTCAGTGCCAGTAACAGCGGTTTTTCGTGGAGGAATAACCACCTCGATATCGTCACCATATCGCGCGATCGTCTGGTAGGTGGGTGCGCCATCGTAGGCGCCATCG